>JAMWCW010000010.1 GCA_023819145.1 Candidatus Omnitrophota bacterium | reverse complement strand
TCCTTTATCATCAAAGCCAGTTGTTCAATTCTTTCCTCAACAGGTAATGTCTTTAGTTCCTCCAAATCAGGAAAAACCTCTTTTATCAAAGCAATAATTTCTTCTGCCTTCTCTTCGTAGCCGATAGCAAGAAGCGTCTTATGTAAAGAACTTGAGAAACCAATATTATCTTTTACTCTCCTTGCATCCGTGGGTTGCGAACATAAAAAAATTATAACCACAATAATCAACCACATAATTTTTAAACTAACCTTTTTCATCTTAAATTTGCCTTATCCATCGTCATTTATCTAACAATGCTAGTATTTCTTTAGGAAACTGCTCAGATAACTTCGGGTCTAAGCGCAGTGCTTCTCTAAAATCTGCTAAGGCTTCCTCTTTTTGATGAAGTGCATAGTACCTCATTAAACCACGGCCCAAATATGCCAATGCAAAACAGGGATTGAGTTCAATGGCTCTATAATAATCACTGATTGCTTCTCTATCTAAACCTAAATTAGCTTGGGAAACCGCACGATTGTAATACGCCAGAGCAAAATCAGGATAAAACCTAATGGCTCTTGTAAAATCGTTAATTGCCTCTTGACGATCACTAGCGTTTACTTTGGAAACCCCGCGACTGTTATACCTTACAGCAATTATTCCTCTTTCATCTAACAATTGGATAATTCTTAAACCGTCCTCTATCGGGCTACCTTCTTTAAGAATCCATACCGACCCTACCTTTGTATAATTATCTTCCCAACTAAAAACTTTACTTTTGTAATATCCTTCTATAGGAGTTAAATCCAAAATTATATAATCCCTGTATAATTTTATTAAATTGGATAAGTGGTCCAGATAAGCTGAAATTATAGCTACTTCCAAACCCAAAGCCCTACCTAAAACATAGACCAGTTGAGCATAGCCTAAGCAATTCGCTTTCTTATCTTGAAGCACATTCGGCAATTCAAATACCGATTCATCGTACCTTATCTCTTTTTCTATCATTACCGCAAGAGCAGTAATTTTCTCATGAGTAGATAAAGATTGTAAATCTCCTAAACGAGGGAAAACTTCTGTTATCCGCCTGCTAATTTCCTCTCCTTTCTTTCTGTAGCCAATTCCTCTAATAACCTCAAGCAAAGTGCTGAATACACTATTTGCATCTTTCAATCTTCTCGCTCCCAGATTTATTCCTCCATTATCTGAATTTTCAAAGAACCGTAGAGTAAAGAGATCCGTAAGCGCAATGCTTATAAAGAACAGAAACAGAATTTTAAAACCAAAAATTTCCTTTTTCATAAATCTGCTTTTAATTGCATGTACTCTTTAGCACGCTCGTAATACTCAGCGTATACCTCATTGAAAATCCTTAGATACAAACTATCCAAAGAATCGGGATAGGTTAATATCCCATTTTCATCTAAAGCAGAATACAGCTTATCGCAAAATCCCCTTATACACTGTAATGCAAAACGACGGTCATCTGCCTGCCAAGCACTAAGATCTATTCCAGAAATTTCAGGGTCTGCACCAAAGAAAGGAATATAGGCAGAATCCATAAAATCCTGCATCTCGCCACTTAAACTAATATCCTTGGAAGCAACCGAAGAGGTAAATTCGGTATCGTTGCTCAAAGCACCTCCTGCGCCGTGTATTGCCCCTAAAGTTCGGGCAAGAGAGCGAGTAAATCTTTCTACTACTTCGCGTGCAGAATATCCATTCCATTCGCTCACGCCATAAATAAGTCTTATATATTCCAGTATCTCTGCATCATAACGACTCCAATCCCAAACCCGGAAATTGGAGGTTTCCCATTTGGTAAGCGTAGTCATAAGCATCTCTCTCTTTACCAAACTTCTTACCCTTTCCATCAACCGGGGGTTATTTTCTATGGTATACGGATAATCATTGCTCCAGAGTAAATCTAAATATTGCTCCACTACTTTTAAATCTTGGGAATAATTCCTCACTCTCTCTCTTAACTCATAGGCAACTGCCAGAAGTTCTTTCCAGGTCAATATTCCCGGAGTAGTAAGAAAATCCTCTCTTGATACCATAAATAATTCACCCTCCCGTTTTACAGGAATCTCTTCAATTAAATTTATCCCGGTATACAAAGGGATTCCCGCGGGGTTACCATCTAATTCAAATAACAGCTTATGGATTGCTAAAGCACGTTTATACTCGGCGACCGCATATCCATAGTCCATTCCTCCAATAAAGGCGTGCGTGCTAAACTGGGTTCTCTCGCTTTCTTCCGCATATAAACGTTCGACCTCTTTACGTCCCAAAGAAAAGTCCTTTAATACCTTGGGAACTCTGATATAAAATGGCCTCTGGTAAACAGTCTCCATACCATTTACCAAACCACTGATATAAGCATGCACCCTCCCTCGACCTGCTCCTTTAAAAACAAGAGTCGTTATTTTAAGTTCACCTGTCGCTCTATCGCGGGTGGCAAATTCAACCTGTAGGTCACGTCCGTGATGAACTAACTGTTGAAAAATAACTGTCCAGTTACCTGCCAGCGTTTGCGTTAACAATTCAGGCATTTCTTTACTGTATCTAACCGTATCCTCTTCTAAAGATATAAGCACCGTATCGGGATCAAAATAATCAAGGGCAAAACCAAAACCTTGTGTTCTTAAATAATTTTCTAACCAACTAACCACCTCTTTAAGTTCTGGGGACATATCAGCTAATTCTAGCCGGGGAGAAGAAACCTTGATAAAGATGGGCTCCTCAGGATAAACTAAAACCGCTCCTCTATCCCTTACTCTACGAAAGCAAAGAGCGGTCTCATCCAGAAGACAAAGAAAAGAAAAATTAAATAAAATTAATAAACTTACCCAAAATTTAAAGAAAACAAATTTTGTCATTATTAACCTGAAACACTTTATCTTTCCCATCTTTAGAAAATTTTTATGCTCTTTGATTTAATCTGTTTCGCTTTTTATAATTCTTATTACCAGAGGGTCGGTGCGCAAGAAATCGCGATAAAAAATACGGTAGATAATATTGCCTTTTCCCGTAAAGAGCGATTTTAAATATTCCTTGTATCTATTTATTCTTCTTTCTATTTCTTCATGAGAGATTTTTTCTCCTGAAATAATAATATCAACCTCTGCCTTATACTTGGTAATTAGTACCTCATAGGCTCTTATAATCGCCTCAATATAGGCAGAAAGTTTTATCTTATTCATAAACAAGTCCTCCACATTAAGACCGAGCCTTTCAAATTCGTAATTTATGAGGTCATCATACATTGCGGCGACAAAATCAATTAATTTTTCTCCTACGCCAAAGTATCCCGAAGCATTCCCACCTGCTTTAATGTCTTTGACCAAAAGAGAAAATTCTCCTTCAGAAAGATGCGTAATGCCAAAAGCATCGCGAAGTGGTTCTATGGATGAAACCATCGCTCCATGTAAGATATGCACATCCAATCCTTTTTCCTCACATAATTTAAAGAATTTCTCTATAACCATCCCTAAAGAGGGTAACCCTCCCTTTAGACTGGTACCTACGACATTCACAATGCCCGTGTCATCACTTAATCTAAACTCAATAAAAGCACTGGGACTTAATTCAATTAAAATGCCGTGTTTTAGCACCGTTTGGCTAATTTGCGCAAATCCATTGGTTGCTAAATCTCTAAGCGTATATTGCGACTTGAGTGAATGATTACAAGGTTCAAGCACCTCGCGGTAAAAATTCCGAAAAATAATTTCTCCATACTCTCCCAGGAATAAGTCAATCACGCTAAAAATATCTTCCTCAATTACCTCCAATATCTCCTTATCTTGGACAATATCTCTCTCCATTTCTTCTATTGCCTCGTGAAGAAGTTCTATAAATTCTTTTCTGTTCGTTGGTAAAGAACTTATATCAATCAAACCATATTTTATATATCTCTCCAAGGTATCAGTGCACTCATCGATTATTTCAACTATTTCAATAGGTAAAGCATTAATTCCTCCGCTACGGATGTCTTTTATAAATAAAGCAAAATCCTCAGCAGGAAGGCTAAGTATACTATATACTCCTTCTATTTCCTTTCGCTCCATTATCTTTCCCGAAACATCCAAAAAAACTATTGCAGGTATATTGTCCCGATATTTATTATTACATTCCTCTTCAATATTCTCTTCGATAATCCGCAAATTCGCCTTATCTTCAGCAGTAAGCATTCCAAATAACTGCATCACTAATACCTCGCCTTTAGATTCTCTTATTTCCAAGAAAGTATTTTCCCTAAAACCAATCCTTATACCGACATCAAGAGATTCCCAGTTCTTAGCAAAAAAATCGGGTTGAATTGCTTCTTCTACCGGTGTATCTTCCTCTAAAGATTTAAGCAGTTTTTCCATAAAAGGAGCATGAGGTGTCTGCAGACGGCGGGCAAACAATTGATTCGCTGTCATGAGAAAAGAAATTATTGCTACAAGGAGCACTTTAAATTTCCGCGAACCCACCATCTTATCCTCCCGGTTAATATGTGGTTATATTTTATAATAATAAATATCTTCCTTAAGAAGATATAACATGAATTTAGGCTTTTGACAAGGGGTAGGAATACTTTATAAACTTGTAAATGAAGAGGATAAAAAAATAGAGATGAGCAAAATTAATGCCAATTTTCGGGAAGGGTTTTACTTAACCTTTACTTTTTCATCCAAGGCATCATTTCCCGCAAGACTTTACCTACTTCTTCAATGCGATGTTTATCTGCTTCTTCCAGAAGTTTATTAAAAAGAGGTCTACCTATTTCATTTTCCTTTATCCATTCCCGAGCAAATTTACCGGATTTAATATCTTTGAGTATCCTACGCATCAATTTGCGTGTCTTTTCTGTGATAATCTTTGGACCACGGGTAAGGTCTCCATAGCAAGCAGTATTAGAAACTCTTCTCCGCATTCCTGAAATTCCGTACTCTTGAATTAAGTCCGTAATAAGCTTCAGCTCATGTAAAACTTCAAAATAGGCAATTTCGGGTTGATATCCTGCCTCTACTAAAACATCAAACCCGGCAGTAATAAGAGCGGTAACTCCTCCACAGAGAACAGTTTGCTCTCCAAATAAATCGGTTTCAGTCTCTTCAGCAAAGGTAGTCTCAATCACTCCTGCTTTTGTAGCACCAATTGCTTTAGCATAAGCTAAAGCAAGTTTTAAAGCACATCCGCTTGCATCTTGGTATACTGCCACTAATGAAGGCACTCCTTTACCTTCTTCATACATCTTTCTTACCAAAGCACCCGGCCCTTTAGGAGCAACCATAAAGACATCTATCTTTTTGGGTGGCTTTATCTGTTTAAAACGAATATTAAAACCGTGAGAAAAACAGAGGGCTTTACCTTTTTTTAAATGAGGACGAATGGCTTCTTTATATACCTTTGCTTGCACATGGTCTTGAGTTAAAATCTGGATAATCTCTGCTTGTTTTGCTGCTTCAAAGGCCGAAACTGGTTCAAAACCGTCTTTCTTTGCTTGTTCAAAATTTGGAGTTCCTTCTAATTCGGAAACCACTACTTTGCATCCGGAATCTCTTAAACAGAGCGCCTGACCTCTTCCTTGAATCCCATATCCAATAATGGCAATCGTTTTATCTTTTAAAATCTCTAAATCCGCATCTTGGTCATAATAAATCTTAGCCATTAATTCCTCCTTTTTGATGGGTTAAATAAAAAATAACCATTAAACAATTCAACTCACCACACTACTTTGCCATTGCCACTCTTCCGGTGCGCATCAATTCTTTTATTCCAAATACTTTTAACTCTTCCAAAAAACTTTTTACTTTTTCTGATTCCGCGCATATTTCCACAATAGCCAAATCTTCGCGAATCTCTAAAAGTTCGGCTTTATATTTATGCACCAGAGAAGTAATTTTGACTTTATCCTCTTTATTAAAACTTATCTTCACTAAGGCAAGCTCACGGTGAATAAAATTCTTCTTGGTAAGGTCAATTACCGAAATAGTATCAATGAGTTTACGCAGTTGTTTTATTATTTGCTCTAATATTCTTTCATCCTTTGCATCTACCACGAGGGTCATTCGAGAAACCGTCGGGTCTTCGGTCTCTCCAACAGCTAAAGAATCGATATTAAATCCCCGAGCACTAAAAAGACCGGAAATCCTTGCTAAAACTCCTGGTCTGTTCTCTACTAAAACCGATATAGTATGTTTCATTTATTTTATATTTTCACGCCATTCCGCCAATCATTCTATCAATCGCCTCTCCAGCGGGAACCATGGGAAAAACATTCTCTTCTGGCTCAACCTGGAAATCGATAAATACAGTATTGTCTATAGAAAGTGCCTTCTCGATTGCCGGACGGACTTCCTCTTTTTTGGTCACACGTATCCCCACCGCTCCATAACTCTCTGCCAATTTCACAAAATCGGGATTATTAAGGCAGGTGTGAGAATAACGTCTTTTGTAAAATAATTCCTGCCACTGTCTTACCATTCCTAAATAACCATTATTAAGAATTGCCACTTTGACATTTATATGATTACAGACACAGGTAGCCAATTCCTGAATATTCATCTGAATTGAGCCGTCTCCTGCAATATCGAAAACTTGTTTCTCAGGACAGCCAACTTTTGCACCCATTGCCGCAGGAAAACCAAACCCCATCGTCCCCAACCCACCACTAGAAATAAATGTGCGCGGTTTATTATACTTATACCACTGGGCTGCCCACATCTGGTTTTGTCCTACTTCCGTAGTAATAATTGCCTCGCCTTTTGTTGCTTCATAAATCTGCTCCACTACATACTGAGGTTTGAGCTTCCCATCATCTTTATATCTTAAAGGGTTGTTCAACCTCCATTCATTAATCTGTTTAAGCCAATTAGCCGTATCAGGAAATTCTTTAATTTCTCCTTGCAATTGCCCCAAAACATTCTTCGCATCTCCCACAATAGGAATATCTACTTTAACATTCTTACTGATAGAAGCGGGGTCTATATCAATATGCACAATTTTTGCATAAGGTGCAAAAGCATCCACTTTTCCCGTAACACGGTCATCAAAACGCGCCCCCACTGAAATAACCAAATCCGCATTCTGAATTGCTAAATTAGCGTAAACCGTGCCGTGCATACCTAACATCCCTAAAAAGAGTTCATGTGTTCCCGGAAAACCACCCAGTCCCATTAAAGTTGAAGCCACGGGAATTTTGAGGCTTTCCGCAAGTGATTTTAACTCTCGACTCGCTCCTGAAGAAATCACCCCTCCTCCAATGTAAAAAATGGGTTTTTTGGCTTCAGTGATTGCCTTAGCTAATTTCTTAATCTGCCCCAAATGCCCAAAGTAAGTAGGTTTGTATCCCCGAATATTAACCTCCTGGGGCCAGATGAATTCCGTTTCTTGCAATTGCACATCCACGGGCAGGTCAATTAAAACCGGACCAGGTCTTCCTGTAGAAGCAATATAAAAAGCCTCTCTCACAACAAGAGCAAGGTCTTTAACGTCTTTTACCAAATAATTGTATTTAGTAATCGGACGGGTTATTCCTGTAACATCTGCTTCCTGGAAAGCATCATTACCAATCAAAAATGTTTTTACCTGTCCGGTGATAGCCACAATGGGAATAGAATCCATATAGGCATTAGCAATGCCCGTGGTAAGATTAGTGGCTCCCGGACCAGAGGTAGCAATACAAACTCCTACCTTTCCTGTAGCTCGGGCATAACCATCGGCAGCGTGCGCTGCCCCTTGTTCGTGACGCGTCAAAATAAATCTTAGGGGAGAATCATAAAGCACATCAAAAATGGGCAAAACTGACCCCCCAGGATAACCAAACATCACTTCTACGCCTTCCTTGCGTAAACTCTCTGCTAAAATTTTTGCTCCCGTAAGTTTCATATTTTAAAAATTGAAAAATGGTTTAATTTATTTGTTGCAATTATAACAAAAGAGAAGCACCTTTGCAAATAAATTATCTAACGTTTAGGGAAGAGTAAAACCAGAAGTTAATACTTTCTCAATTAACTCCAGTAGTTCCTTATAGGGTTGGATAAATTTAAAGTTACCTTCTACAACGAGGGGATGGTGGTCAATTTCGTAAAGAGTTAAACCACCTTCTTCAAAAGAAATCATGTCTTTCATTGACCTCGCAAATAACTCGTTCTCTAATAATCTCGCTAATAATTCATCAGCTACAGGCTCATCTGTGGTTCTTTTCTCTATAGGAAGCAAAGCAAACTCCGCTGAAGATAAAACCGTGGGGGGAATAGCAAAAATGTCTGCTCCCAGCAAATGCTGGATATGATTTGTATTTCTTATACTTGCCGTAATTATTTGGGGCCTGTGAGAAAATGAGTACCCTCCTTGTTCTATTTCTGCTAAGTACCTTTTTTGGAGGAGCTTTGCAAAATATATGCCTGCTATAGGATTACCTTGATAATCTTTTATATCATTGCCCTCTCTTGCCAAAAAATCATCCCATCTTCCTAAAAACGGACTAATGCACATCTTAATCTTATCATTCTCTAAACCGGATTCTTGGGCTTTTTGTATACCTATCTCAAATCTTCTCAAACCCTCAAGTGCCTGGGCAATGGAAAAACTAGAGTCAAATTTACATTTATTCCAGAAGCGATAAGAATTTCCGTCGTTTTTAAACCTGCCTCGGTAGCGGGAATTTTTATAAAAATTCTCTCTACATCTAAACCTCTCTCCTCAGCTATTTGATAAATTAAATTCGCCTCCTCTACCATCGCCTCTGTATCGTTATGAAAGCGAGGGTCAACTTCCCAACTTATGGGGCCGGAGAATCCCTTTAAGGCACTTTCTAACAAATCGGCAGTAAGTTCCAGCAAAACTGCTTTGAGCAAAGGGTCTTCATCTATGTTTAATCTTTCTAAAGTCCTTCCCATATCCAAAAGACGCTCTGTGTACATTCTCGGACCTTTTAAATATTTATCTGCCAAAGTGAGAATTCTTTTTTCGTAAATTTGGGGATTTTTTCTAATCGCCTCAGTAATGAGTGCGGGATTAGAAGTGCCACCGCTAGCTCCTAAATCTACCGCTTTTTTAACCTCTGTAGGCTCGGCAGTATCCACCCAGACCTGCGTACCCTGTGCCTGTATTGCCTTGACCACGGCGTTAATCCGCAAGGACAAATCATCTTTTACTCTACGACACAAGACTGTTTGAGGCAAGAGGAGAGATAAATAAGTCAAGGTAGCAAACCAAAAAACTAAACCCTTTTTTTTCATCGCTTATGTACCTTTTAAAATATTCTGGCAGGATGAAAATAAATATAAAACTCTACAAAATTAAAGATAGCATATGATTTTGTTTATGTCAAGGTGGGCACGGAAATTACATTTAGAACTTAGAAAATTCTTTCTACTCAAAACCTAAAAGATACGCAACTAAAACCAAACTCCTATTCCTTAAACACCGCTCCACTTGAAGCTGAGGTAACTTCTTTGGTATAGCGGAAAAGATAACCTGATTTTACTTTGGGGGTAAATGGCTTAAGCATTTTCAAGCGTCTTTCTATCTGATGTCGGTCTAATTCCACTTCAAGTTTTCTTGCGGGAATATCGATATTAACCACATCGCCATCCTTTAAGATAGCCAGAGGACCGCCTTCGGCTGCTTCAGGTGAAATATGCCCAATACATGGACCGCGGGTCCCTCCGGAAAATCTTCCATCGGTAATTAAAGCGACAGACTCTGCTAATCCCATACCCGCAATGGCAGAAGTAGGACTAAGCATCTCTCTCATTCCAGGACCACCTTTAGGACCTTCGTATCTAATGACAATCACGCTCTTTTCCTTAATCTTTCGCTGTAAAATAAATTTCATAGCGGATTCTTCAGAATCAAAAACTTTGGCTCTACCTCTAAACTTCAAAACCTTTTCACTTACCGCAGATTGTTTTACTACCGCCCCTTCCGGAGCAAGATTTCCTTTTAAAATAGCAATCCCGCCCTCAAAACGATAGGCACGTTCTAAAGGACGAATTACCTCCTCATCAAAAATTACTGCCTCTTTGGCAATCTCTTTTATTCTTCTACCAGAAACTGTAAAATTATCTTCCAAAAAACCTTCTAAGCGTTTAAGCACCGCGGGAATTCCACCGGCGTATTCCAAATCTTCCATAAAATATTCACCTGCAGGTTCAATACAAGCGATGTTGGGGGTTTTTCTGCTTATTTCATCAAACAAATCCAAATCAAGTTTTACCTTCGCCTCTTGAGCAATGGCCATAAGATGTAAAACAGTATTGGTAGAACCCCCCAAAGCCATATCCACGGTAATGGCATTTTTGAAACTTTTAAGGTTCATAATCTTACGTGGAGTAATGTTTTCTTTTACCAACTCCACGATCCTTTCTCCGCTTTCTTGAGCAATGCGTAATTTTTTTGCCGAAACTGCTAAAGCAGTGGCACAACCTGGGAGACTCATTCCCATTGCTTCCGTCAAACAAGCCATAGTATTGGCAGTATAGAGTCCCTGACAAGAACCTGCACCCGGACAGGCACATAACTCTACTTCCTCCAACTCTTTTCTGTCTATTTCTTTTTTCTCAAATCTACCCACCGCCTCAAATGCACCTCTGACCAAAGCAAGCCGTTGTTGCTTATATCTTCCTCCCAACATTGGTCCCGCAGTCACCACTATTGTGGGAATATTTAGTCTTGCACAAGCCATAAGCATACCTGGAGTTATCTTATCACAGTTAGTAAGACAAACAAGCCCGTCTAAAGCATGGGCATTGATCACTGTTTCAACTATATCGGCAATTAATTCTCGGGAGGCAAGCGAATATTTCATGCCCGAGTGTCCCATGGCAATACCATCACAAATCCCAGGAACACCAAAGAAAAAAGGCACACCTCCTCCTGCCATAATCCCCCGTTCAATGGAGCGTTCCAGAGAACGCATATGGACATGGCCGGGAATGATATCGGTATAAGCAGTGGCCACCGCGATGAACGGTTTATGCAAGTCTCTTCTTGAAATCCCCGTTGCATAAAGAAGTGCTCGATGAGGAGCAAATTGGTAAGACCCTTTATAAATATCACTCCGCATAGCTTACTCCTTTCATGTTTTACAATATCTTACAATATCGGTAAATATTTCTCTATTTCGTAATGTGTTACCTGTGCTTTATATTCGTCCCACTCCATCTTTTTATTCCGGATAAAGTATTCAAAAACTCTCTCGCCAAGCGCTCTTTTTACCAACTCTGACCTCTCGGTGATTTTTATTGCCTCATACAAATCCTCAGGCAATGAACCAATCTTTGCCTTCCTTCTCTCTTCTTCTGTCATTTCATAGATATTATCATTGGCAGAAGGAGGAAGTTCGTATTTTTTCTCTATACCCTCCAGTCCAGCAGCAAGCATCACCGAAAAGGCTAAATAGGGATTACACGCAGGGTCAGGTGCACGATACTCCACACGCATCGATTTTTCTTTCCCGGGTTTATACATCGGAACACGAATAAGTGCCGAACGGTTCATCTGTGCCCAACAGATATATACCGGCGCCTCATAGCCAGGGACAAGGCGTTTGTAAGAATTGACCCATTGATTGGTTATGGAAGTGATTTCCTGAGCATGTTTTAAAAGACCCGCAATAAAATATTTTGCTATTTGAGACAAATGCAATTTATCTTTAGGGTCAAAAAAAGCATTTTTGTCTCCCTTGAATAGAGACTGGTGCGTATGCATTCCCGAGCCATTTATCCCATAAACTGGCTTGGGCATAAAGGTAGCATGGAGCCCTTTCTGTTGGGCAATTTCCTTAACTGCTAACCGATAAGTCATCACACTATCTGCCATGAGAAGTGCTTCGTTATAACGCAGGTCAATCTCATGCTGACTGGAAGATACTTCATGGTGGCTATATTCAACAATAATTCCTGATTCTTCCAAGGCATTCACAGTGTCATTTCTTACACTCTGCGCAATGTCTAAAGGAGTAAGGTCAAAATAACTTCCTCTATCCAAAAAAATTGTATTTTTTGGATTGTTAAAATAGAAAAATTCCAATTCCGGACCTACATAAAATGTAAATCCCATTTTCTTCGCTCGTTCTAAATTTTTCTTCAGCACAAAGCGCGGGTCTGCTTCAAAGGGATTACCCCTTGGAGTATAAATATCACAAAACATCCTGGCAATAGGTTCTTCTTTCGACTCCCAAGGTAAAATAGCAAATGTCCGAAGGTCAGGACGAGCAATCATATCCGATTCTTCTATACGTGCAAATCCCTCAATAGAAGAGCCGTCAAATCCCATTCCATCTTCCAAGGCACGCGGTAGTTCGTTTATGGTAATAGTGAACCCCTTCAAAAAACCAAGCACATCGGTAAACCATAAACGAATAAATTTCACCTTCTTCTCTTTAACCACTTTCAAAATATCCTGTTTCGTTCTTACTGCCATCTTTCTCCTCCATTATCAAATATTGTTACAATAAACCCTAAATAAACTCAGAACTGATGTCGCTTTTCAGAAATATGGACTCTGTGTTTAGGATCTAAATTCATCTTAAATTAACAACATTTTTTGAGAAAAGACTCTATGCGTTTCATTGCTTCCTTAAGTTTATCCATACTTGCTGCATAGGAAATTCTTACAAAACCCTCTCCACAAGAACCAAAAGCAGTTCCGGGAACAACTGCTACTTTCTCTTCTTTTAAAAGATGGTTAGCAAATTCTAAAGAACTTAATCCGGTTTTATTGATAACAGGAAAAACATAAAACGCTCCTTGGGGTTTAAAACATTCAAGTCCTATCTCATTCAACCTCTGAACCACAAACTCTCTCCTTCTTCTATACTCATTTTTCATCTCTTCCACTTGTTTTTGGCCACTTTCCAACGCTTCAGAAGCGGCCATTTGACTTATAATTGGAACACACATTATTGTATACTGATGTATCTTGTTCATTGCAGAGATAATCTCCTTTCTGCCACAAACATAACCCACACGCCAGCCCGTCATAGCATATGCTTTAGAAAAACCGTTTAGATAAATTGTATTATCCTTTACCCCTTTCAACGAAGCAAAAGGGGTATGCGAAAAATCATAAGTCAATTCATCGTATATTTCATCACTAATTACTAAAAGGTTTTTCTTTAGGATAATTTTCTTTATCTCTTCTAGTTCTTTTTTCGTATAAGAAACTCCTGTAGGATTGGCAGGATAATTTAGAATTATTGCCTTGGTATTTTTTTTACATGCCTTTTCTATCGTCTCAGGATGCAATTTGAACCCTTCAGCTGACCTTGTTTCTAAATAAACAGGTTCTCCTCCGGCAAGAATGGTAACCGGTCCATAAGAAACATAACTCGGCTGAGGGATAAGTACCTTCTCTTCTGGCTCAAGAATGGCTCTTAAAACCAAATCCAATCCTTCACTTGTTCCTACCGTAACCAAAATCTCTTCCTCCGGGTCATATTCTAAGCCATAACGCTTCTTAAGAAAGCGTGAGATGGAGAGTCTTAATTTAAAAAGCCCTTTGTTGGAGGTATAAGAAGTAAATCCCTGTTCTAAAGCATAAATCCCTGCCTCACGGATATGCCAAGGAGTAACAAAATCTGGTTCTCCCACACCCAGAGAAATTACTTCCTTCATCCCTAACACTAAATCAAAAAATTGGCGGATACCCGAAGGTGCCAGATTTTCCACGCGTTTAGAAACCATTTTCGTTATTCCCATTGGATTCGTTTAAATCGTTATCCTTTTTGGATTAATCAATATACAAACAAAATCAACTAACAAAACAAAGCAAACCCTTAATAAGAAATCGCTATGCGTCTATTTTCTTCCTTGTGTTTCAATATTACTCCATTTTCTTTATATTTTTTCAACAAGAAATGGGTCACCGTTCCCCTCACATTCTCTAAAGGAGAAAGTTTTTCTGCAACAAAATTGGAAACAGTGTGGATGTTTTTACCCTCTACAACCAAAAGTAAATCGTATGTTCCAGAAACAAGATAACAACTTATTACTTCGGGAAATTGATAAATTCTTTCCGCAATGTGGTCAAAACCCAAATTCTTTTGCGGAGTAACATTTACCTCAATCAGGGCGCGCACTTCATTATCTTCATCTTTTATCAATTCCTGATTAATTATTGCTTTATACCCAAGAATTATTCCTTCCTTCTCATACTTCTTTATTGCCTTAACTACCTCAGAAACCTTCCTGTTAGTCATCTTAGCTATTTCTTCTGGAGTAGTTCGGGCATCTTTTTCTAAAATCTCCAATATCTCATCCATTTTAACCTCCCCATTAATTAAATATTAATTGTTTAAAAGTTAAATGGAAAACTATTTAACTATTTTACAAATTCTTGGCATTTGCCGTTTGTGTTCCGTATTTTTTATTAAACTCTTTATTTTCTTTAATCGGGGTGAGGGTTTAATCTTTTTTTTGTTCTCCAATCCTTCCAATATCTCATCCAACTCCTGATAGCTAATTCCTAATTCTTTTTCATCTGCCTGCCCGGGCCAGAGTCCTGCGGTAGGAATTTTATTAATTATTTTTTCCGGTATTTCTATTTCTTTAGCCAGCCTTCTCACCTGAGACTTCAAAAGGTCTCCTAAAGGGAGAATGTCTGCTGCTCCGTCTCCAAATTTTGTAAAATATCCACAGAGTAACTCTGATTTATTAGAGGTTCCGCAAACTAAATAGTTAAGTTTATTGGCAAAGTAATAAAGTACAAGCATCCTTAACCTTGCCTTTAAGTTTGCATAAGCAATTCTATTACCTGTAGGTAAAATCTGGGTCAGCCTTCGATAACTATCGGTCAAATCAACAACCTTTGTCGCCAGACCAAAAATCTGAGACAAAAGCGTCGCATCATCCAAATCTTCTTGTGAACTTTCGCAAGGAAGCACAAGACATAAAAGGCTGTCTTTTACTGCCTGTTTTGCCAAAACTGCGGTGACCGCTGAGTCAACTCCTCCGCTCAATCCTAGAACAATTCCTTTTTTTCCAGAATTCTTTAATTCCTTTTTTATCCAAGAAATTATCTTTTTATCCAAGTTTATCATCTCAACTAAATACGTTTATAATAATTAGAAACCAGATTATACAGTTAGAACCTCTTCCAGAAAAGGTTCTTTTCTCTTTAAAACAATTTTTACTGCCCCTTTAACCTTATCGGCATAAGAGGCAACCTTTTTAGAAATCTCGTTTATAAATTTATCGGTATCTTCCCCTTTTGCTAAAGCAACCGGTCCTGGTGTTTCTATCACCTGCAGTAGTAAATCTTTTGGTTTAGCAAAATTTATCAATTTTCGATTATCCTCCTCATTTCTTCCCACCACTAGTTTTAATCCTGAAGAGATACGAAAATATCTCCCCAATTTTAGAAGATTAATATTATCTAAGTCCAGTTCGTTATATTCTAAAAGTTCTTCAACCCTCTGAGAAAAAATTGGGTCGGTAAGAAGACAACCTCCTGCTGGTTCTAAATAATTTTTAATATTTAATTTTTTCAAAAGTTCAAATTGTTTTTTCCGTGAACGTCCCTGGATGGAAAAAAGTTTTTCTCTCTCTACCCAGCCCTCTTTTTCAGGAATGGTTGGCTCTAATAACTTTGCCGAAAGTGGCCTCAAAACAAAACCCTCTAAAGCGGCTTCTCTGTCTATCAATTCCAAACTGCGTAAATTCTGAGACATCGGTCTTTCTCCTAACACCTCACCCGTAACCACAAACTTAGCATCGTTCTCAAGCATACATTCTTTTGTCTTCTTGAGCATAAAAATTCTGCAATCAATACAAGGATTTAAGTTGTTGCCGTAACCATACTTAGGCGATTTAACCACTTCTAAGAACTCTTCTGAAACATCTTTTATTTCAAGAGTAACATCCAATTCTTCTGCTATATTCCGGATAACTCGCTCACAACCTTCTTTATCCCTACTATGCGGACAGAAAACTGTGTAAAAATAAACCGCCTTTAATTCTATTCCTAAATCGAGGATTATTTTTGTCGCTAAAGTAGAATCTAATCCTCCAGAAAAAAGACTTAACGCCTTTATTTTCATAGAGAAAATTATACTTTAGAAGAAGGGGAAAGGCAAGCGAATTCCACTAAAGAGTTATACAGAGGACAGCGTAAAATAAAACAGTATTCACTTAGAAAAAATTTTAGCAAATTTCAACTTTCCTACCTTAAGTACCACCGGTTTCTTAAGCTCTATTTCTAAATCGGAATTGGTAATCTTCTCACCATTAAGGCTCACTCCACCTTGTTCAATTAAACGTCTTGCTTCGGCATTGGTAGAAGCAAAATTCAACAGGCGCATTAGTTTAACAATCCAGATACGGTCATTTTTCAAATCCCCACGTGGAACTCTAAACTCTAAGATGTTTTCTGGAACCTCCTTACTTTTGAAAACCCGCTCAAAATTCTCAAAAGCGTCTTCTGCCTTTATTACTCCATGATACTGCCTAACAATATCTTTGGCTAAATTTAATTTTGCCTCCCGGGGATGGGTATTTTTTAACACCTCTAAAGGAAAATTTGTAAGCAATTCGTAATATTTGGGCATGATTTCATCCGGAATAGACATTATTTTCCCAAACATCTCCTGGGAATCTTCATCAATACCAATGTAATTATTTAAACTCTTAGACATTTTTTCTTTACCATCGGTACCTTCCAGAAGAGGCATGGTAAGAATTATCTGTGGACTCTTTCCGTAATCCCGCATAAGTTCACGCCCTACCAAAAGGTTGAATTTCTGGTCTGTTCCTCCTATCTCTAAATCAGCATCCAAAACTACGGAATCGTAACCTTGAATTAGTGGATAGAGAAACTCAAGTAAGGTTATAGGTCTATTCTCTTTATAACGCTTAGAAAAATCATCGCGTTCCAAAAGTCTTGCCACCGTATAACGGGAGGCAAGGTCCAAAATATTTTCAAATTTCATTTTCTCACACCAAGAAGAATTATAGACTATTTTTGTCTTTCCCTTGTCCAAAATCTTAAAAATTTGTTTCTCGTAAGTAGAAACATTCTTTTTTACTTCCTCCCGTGAAAGGGGCTTTCTTGTAACCGAGCGCCCAGAAGGATCCCCAATCCTCGCCGTAAAATCGCCGATCAAGAAATAAACCACATGCCCCAAATCTTGAAAAAGTTTTAGTTTACGTAAAAGCACAGTGTGTCCAAGGTGTAAATCTGGTGCTGAAGGGTCAAAACCTGCTTTTATCTTAAGGGGCACCCCTCGCTCATAAAAATTTTTCAATTTTTGATGGAGCTCCTCCAGAGAAATAATGTCCACTGCTCCCCGCTGAATTAATTCTATGTCTTTCTCTATTTTTTCCCTTAAAGTCTCTTCTCCCATGACCAATACCCACCTCTACTCAAGTTTGGTACTTAAACCAATTTGTCTCCTTTCATTATCAATCTTTACCACCTTTACCTTAAGTTTATCGCCGACTTTATATATCTCTTCGAGTTTACTTGCCAGAGAAGGGTCGATTTCCGAAATGTGTAAAAGCCCTTCTAATTCGGGAGTAAGCTCTACAAAAACTCCAAAATTTGTTACCTTATTTATTTTTCCTTCTATAACGGTATCAACTTTAAACTTCTCTACCAGTTGTTGCCAAGGATCAGGAATTAGTTGTTTTATCCCTAAATTAACTCGACGATTTTCCTCATCTAAGGAAACAACTATTGCTTCTATTTTCTCGCCTTTTTTCAGAACTTCTGCAGGAGTTCTCAACTTCTTTGTCCAGGAAATATCTGAAACATGAATCATGCCTTCTACACCATCTTCCAATTCTACAAAGGCTCCGTAGTCAGTAATGTGTTTTATCTTACCTTTGACCTTTGTTCCCACAGGATAGTTGGTAGTAATTTTAATCCACGGGTCTTGTTCCAACTGTCTTATACTCAAAGAAATTTTTTTATTCTCTGCATCAACACTTAAAACAACAACTTCTATCGCATCTCCTATTGCTACAAACTCATGGGGGTCATGAACTTTTTTCGTCCAAGAGAACTCCGAAATATGAATCAATCCCTCAATCCCTTTATCCAACTCTACAAATGCTCCGTAAGGAACAATGTTTACCACCTTCCCCTTAACTCGGGAACCCACCGTAAATTTCTTTTCCACTTCCTTCCAGGGGTTCTCGGTCTTCTGTTTCAAACCCAAAGAAACCTTGGCATTTTCTCTGTCTACGTTCAGAACAACCACATCAATCTTGTCCCCCAAAGCAAGCATCTCTGAGGGATGACTGATTCTGCCCCATGTCATATCCGTAATGTGTAAAAGTCCGTCAACGCCACCCAAGTCTATAAACGCCCCGTAATCGGTAATGTTCTTTACTGTGCCAGTACGAATATCTCCTTCTTTCATGCTTTCAAGCATCTTCTTCTTCGCCTCTTCTTTCTCCAAAAGCATTACATCCTTACGAGAGACTACAACGTTGTGACGCTGTTTATTCATTTTTACAATTCTGAACTTAAAGGTCTGTCCCAGCATCCTGTCAACTCCTGCGGGGGCTTTTACACCACAAAGGGAGGAGGGAAGAAATGCCTCTACTCCTATATCTACCATAAGCCCACCCTTTACTTTACGCACCACTCTCCCTTCAATTAAATCGCCTTCTTTATAATTTTCCAGAATTCGTTCCCACCCCAGCGTACGGTCTGCTTTAATTTTAGAAAGGACTACAACACCGTTCTCATTCTCCAAGTCATCTATATACACATCAATCTCATCTCCCACCTTTATACCTGAAATATCCGAGAATTCAGATTTAGGAAGGAATCCTTCCGCCTTGTAACCAATATCCACAATTACGTCATTACCCCTAATTTCAACAATTTTACCTTTAATGATATTACCCTCTTCCAAGTTTTTAATCGTCGTGGCATAAATCTCTGCCAACTCCTCCCTGCTCAAACTTTCTTTTTTCTCTTCTGACATTAAATATCACCTCCGTTTTTTAAGATTTTGCTCTCTCTTTCAAAAGACGCACTCTTTCCCAAACCAATGAAACTATTTCTTCTGCGGTGCGGTTATCTGGATCAACAGGTTCTCCCACAAAAGCACGGATTTTTTTAAAACGAATAAAACAAGCATTCACTGGCAAAGCCAGATTTGTCCCCTCCAGATATACAGGAACTACTTTTGTATTTGCCACCTGCGCTAGAAACCCCACACCTAATAAAGGATTACCCAATTCCCCGTTTAGGGAACGCCTCCCTTCGGGAAAAATCACCAAGTTACCACCTTTTTTTAAAACCTTTATCCCTCGGCGTAACGCTTTTATATCCTGTCTTTCCCTGTCCAGAGGGATGGAATTTAAGTTTCTGATAATTAAAGCAAAAACTCTATTTCTAAAAAGGTCCTCCCGTGCCATAAAATTAAGTGGTGTAGGTGTCAAAATTCCAATCGCTATAGGGTCAAGATAACTTGAGTGATTGGAAGCAATAATATAAGGACCTCTCTGGGGAAGATTATTTTTCCCGTATATCCTGTATCTAAAAAATATCTTAAAAATAACATAACATAACCATCTTGATACGCAATAAAACATGTCCTAACGTTTACATAGAGAAACTGCCTTTATGGATGTAATAATTTTTTCCACCACTTCATTAATATCTAAACAAGTCGTATCAATATAAAGTGCATCTTTAGCTTTTTTCAAAGGAGCAACTTTTCTCAATTTATCCGAACGGTCACGCCGAAGCAAATCTCTTCTTACTTCCTCCATCGATATCTTTTTACCCTGAAGAATAAATTCTCTATATCTTCTTGCCACCCGTTCACGAAAATCCGCATCAAGATAAAATTTATAGCGTGCATTGGGAAATACCACCGTCCCAATATCTCTCCCTTCTAATACTACTTTACCTCGCTCTCCCATTTTTCTCTGACGAAGAACCATATTCATCCTTACCCCTTTTATCTTAGAAAGGGCGGATATATTAAGATTAACGTCCTTGTCCCGAATGCGCTTTGAAACATCTTTACCATCTAAAATTGTCTTTAATCTTCCATCTCTATCTCTTTTTAACTCAATAACAGCCCTTTTCGACAAATCGATTAAACTTTCCTCATCTTTAAAATCTATCCCTTCCTGCAATGCTTTGAGAGTAAGTGCACGATACATTGCTCCTGTGTCTATATAAAAATACTTTAACTTCTCTGCAACCAATTTCGCTACCGTAGACTTACCTGCACCTGCCGGTCCGTCTATGGCTACTATATCCTTTTTTCCGGAACCCATATCATCCCTTCAATAAAGCACGTTTCTTCTGCGCCCTTTTCAAAAGATTAAAGAGAGCACTCTTATCTCTTAGGTAAAGAGCAGAAGAAAAATCATTCAATACTCTATTAAACTTCTCTATTGTCTTAAGAACCAACTTCTGATTAGTGAAGAAAATATCTCTCCAGAGATAAGGGCTACTGGAAGCAATGCGCGTAGTATCCCGCAATCCTCCTGCTCCCAAAGGGATATTTTTATCTTCTATACTGAGAATCAAGGCCACTGCCACGGCATGGGGCAGATGGCTTATCTTTGCCATTAAACAGTCATGTACGGAGGGGGTCATTACTTTTATCTTTGCTCCCAATAATTTCCAGAGACTACAGACTTTTTCCAAAGCCATTTTATTTGTATGTGGAGTGGAAGTAATAATACAAAAATTGTTTCTAAAAATATTCTCCTTTGCCTCCTTAATCCCCCTCTTTTCCGAGCCGGTAAGAGGATGAGCTCCCACAAAATAAATATCTTTAGAAAAAACCCTTTCCCCTTGTTTGACAATCTCTACCTTTGTGCTTCCTACATCGGTAACAATTGCTCCTTTTTTAATAAAGGGATAGATACGCGGTATGATTTCTATAATCTCATTCACCGGTGTAGCAAGAATAATTAAATCACTATCTCTAACCGCATCTTTTATATCGCTGTATCCTTTAGTAATTGCACCAAGTTTCTTAGCCCAAACAAGGGAACTCCGATGACGACAAACCCCTAAAATTTCTTCCGCAAGATTTTTCCTTCTTAAAGCCAAACCAAGGGAACCTCCTATTAAACCCACCCCAATAATCGTAACTCGTTTAAATAATCTCAATTTCGTTATAAGGACTGTTATTAGCTCTTTTTAGAACTTGGTGAATAATTATCTCTCACAATTCCCTTCCCACTGCTTTTGCAACCTTTTTTAAACTTTCCATCAATTCCGCAAATTTCTCAGGGAGAAGTTGTTGTATCCCATCAGAAAGCGCCTCCTCAGGGTTGGGATGCACTTCTACAATTAACCCATCACAACCTGCAGCCACTGCTGATAAAGAAAGAGGCAGGACAAGCCCCCATTTTCCTGCAGCGTGGGAGGGGTCAACCACTACCGGAAGGTGACTCAACTGTTTAATAACGGGAACAGCACTCACATCCAGAGTAAAACGTGTAGATTCTTCAAAGGTGCGGATCCCTCGTTCACAAAGAATAACATTGAAATTACCATTAGAAAGAATATATTCTGCAGACATGAGTAATTCCTTGACTGTAGACATCATACCTCTTTTTAATAACACAGGTCTCCGCGAAAGCCCCACTTCTTTAAGGAGATTAAAATTCTGCATATTACGCGCACCTATCTGAATAATATCGGCATATTTCTCAATTAGCGACAGATCACGAGGATCCATTATTTCCGTTACGGTAATCATTCCCACATTATCCGCTACTTCTTTTAAATATTTCAACCCCTCTTCTCCCAAGCCTTGGAAACTGTAGGGAGAAGTGCGTGGTTTAAAGGCGCCTCCCCTTAATATATTTACTCCTGAGGCCTTTAATTTTTTGGCGGTTTCAAGAAGCAAATCGTATCTTTCTATCGCACACGGTCCTGCCATAACCACAATCCGCTTACCTCCAATTTTCACCCCTTTTACATCAATAATAGTATCCTCGGTTTTAAACTCACGCGAAACCAGTTTATAGGGAGCTAAAACGGGCATAACCTTTTCTACTCCCGGATATATTTCCAAAGGCTGAACTCTCAAAACATCTTCTTCCCCAATCACCCCAATGATAGTACGTTCCACCCCTTTAGAAACCATGGTTTTTAAACCCAAGGATTCTACTTTTTTAACAATATGTTCTATCTGTTCGGAAGTAGCATCCGGACGCAAAACAATAATCATCTCCTCCTCCTCTTTAAAACAATTATCATTTATCCCCCTAATATTTTTCTAAGTTCCTTTATAAACCTCTCGTTCTCTTTTTTAGTCCCAATGGTAACCCGAATAAAATTGTTCAAACCCCACGTTTCCATATTCCGCACAATCACTCCTTTCTTCAATAATTCTTTAAAAATATACTCACTGTTTTTAATCACATCCACCAACACAAAATTTGTCGCGGAGGGAATAAAGGAAAGCCCCATTTTCTTAAACTCTGAGTAAAGGTATTCTTTACCTTTACGCGTAATCTCTAATGTTTTCTCTAAAAAACTTCTGTCATCCAAAGCAGCCAATGCCCCTGCTTGAGCAAGGCTATTTACATTAAAAGGCTCACGGATTCTCTCTAAATAACTTATCAAATCAGGTGAACCAATACCATAGCCGACGCGTAACCCTGCAAGACCGTAAGCCTTAGAGAATGAACGTGTAATAATAATATTTTTTCTATCCAGAAAACGAAGGGTATCAGGATAACCTTTGAATGCTTGGGCAAATTCGTAGTATGCTTCATCAAAGAATACAAGCGTTTTCTCGGGAATATCCTTCATAAATTCCTCAATCTCTTTTTCTGTAACATATGTACCCGTAGGATTATCGGGATTAGCAATAAAAACAATTTTTACCTTATCACTAATTTTTTCTTTCATCTTCTTCAAATCATAGCGAAAAGATTTTAAAGGAACTTCAATAATCTTTGCTCCGCAGGCATTCGACTGAATATCATAGATTAGAAAAGTAGGATGGGCAATAACTACTGTATCACCTGGGTTGATAAGAGCACGCAGCACAAGGACAATTATCTCATCTGAACCATTGCCAATAATAAAATTTTCCTCCTTTAAGCCAAATTTTTGTGCCAAGCGACGCTTAAGATAGAAGCAACTTGACTCTGGATAGCGGTTGACGTCGGGAAGTGCTTCTAGAATCGCCTCTATCGCCTTAGGAGAAACTCCCAGAGGATTCTCATTAGAAGCAAGTTTTATCACATCATTTAAGCCCAGTTCTCTTTTTACCTCTTGTATGGGCTTCCCTGGATGATAGGGCTGAACTTTATCTATATTTTTCCTAAGCAGAGATTTTATACTCATAACTATAGATATTCTTCTACCTACTATCCGGCTGCAGGATAGGATCCTAAGACCTTAAGGTAGGTGCAAATTTTCTCCAATTCCACCAGCGCATTCTTAACCTTTCTATCCTCTATGTGTCCCTCAAGGTCAATAAAGAAGTAATAATCCCAAGGTTTTCTTTTCGAAGGCCGAGATTCAATCTTAGTCAAGTTTATATTATGTTTCTTGAAAGGAAAAAGCATCGCATGCAATGCTCCTACACGATCCTTTATGGAAAACATCACTGAGGTTTTATCCTTTCCTGTAGGACGAGTTAAACTCTTTCCAATTACGAGAAATCGTGTTACATTGTGCGGACTGTCTTCAATAGAACTCGCTAATATCTTCAGTCCATAACGCTCTGCTGCCATTTCAGAAGCAATCGCTGCAGATAATTTTTCACAACTAGCGAATTCTGCTGCTTTCGTAGTACTGGAAACTTCAACCAGTTCTGCGCGCGGTAAATTCGATTCCAACCATATCCTACATTGTCCAAAAACCTGAGGATTAGAATAAACTTTCCTTATCTCGTTTTTCTTACACTTCGCTAAGAGATTGTGTTCTATCTCTAAAGAAATCTCAGAACAGATGTTTACATCACTATCTACAAACATATCTAAGGTATGAGTCACTGCTCCTTCTATAGAATTTTCAATAGGAACTACCCCGTAATCTGCGTTACCTTTTTCCACTTCATTAAATACATCAGTTATACCACGACAATCAACATACTCCACCTGACTTCCAAATTTACGCAATGCAGCAAGGTGAGTAAAAGTAGCGGGTGGCCCAAGATAAGCAATCCTGAGACATTTTTCTAGTGAAAGTGAAGCAGACATAATCTCCCGGTATATGGCAGAAAGAGATTCGTTCTTTAAAGGACCCTTATTTGCCCTGAACACTTTATTGTAAACTTCACTCTCACGGTCAGGAACGTAGATAGACTCCTTGAGTCCCCTTTTAACCTTCGCTATCTTAAGCGTTAACTCCGCTCGTTCATTGAGCAGTTCTACGATTTTTTTATCTACCATATCAACTTTTTTCCGTAACTGAATCAATTCCATAAAAACTCCTTTTGTTTTATCAAAAATCTCACCCTGTATTATTTTGTGTATCATCAGGAATTCTCTCAGGAAGCACTTCTCCTCCATTAACTGCATCCCTCTGCGATGGCAGTTGTGAATGAGATAGATTTTCTACTTTGCCTATAAACTCTTCTAATCTTGGCAGTTCTTCAAGAGAATTGAGTCCAAAATATTCTAAGAATTTTTTGGTCGTTCCGTAAAGCATAGGTTTTCCTAAGACTTCCTTCCTTCCCACTACTCTTATAAGATTTGCCTCCAGAAGATTCCTCAAGATATTATCTACATTTACTCCTCTAATTTCCTCAATCTCCAAGCGAGTAATGGGTTGCTTATAAGCAATAATCGCAAGGGTTTCTAAAGTAGGCAGAGTAAGTCTTTCTGTATGACTTGTTTTATAAAGCCTCTTTATCCAAGGGGCAAAGCGGGGTTGACTAACCATCTGAAACCCTCCTGCTACCTCTCGAATCATAAATCCACGTTCTTGCTGTTCATATTCAGACTTTAACTCATAGATTAACTCTCTTATAATTCGGCCATCGGTTTCCTCTAAAATCTCTCTCAACCTTTCAATAATCAAAGGTTCATGGTGAACAAAAAGTATTGCTTCCAGAATATGTTTTATTTCCTCCCGTTCCATATCTCTATCCTACATTCTCCGCAGGAGCAAGACGGTGTTTTTCATTTCTTACTATTTCTACTTCTCCGAAAAGCTCCTTCTGGCGGGCAATGATTTCTTTGAGACGGATGAGCTCAAGAATGGCTAAAAAAGTAACAATTACTTCTATTTTTGTCTTTGCATTTGCTAAAAGTTCTCTAAAGTAAAAAACTTCTTTAGCCATCAAAAGATGGAGGAGTTCATGAATCTTTCCTTCCACAGTCACCTCATCGCGAATTATTTCTTGAAAAGCCTCGCGTGAAATAGGCCCTACTGCCTTTGTAAAGGCAGTGATTAAATCAAAAAGTGATGCCTCAAAATAAACATTACCCTCCTCATCTATAAATTGTTTAGCTCCTTCCGCGCGGATAAATTCTTCCTTGCGTTTCAATTCCCTCTCCCGCAAAGTAAGAGCGGCTTCTTTAAACCGCGCATACTCTAGCAGACGTTTCACTAATTCTGCACGAGGATCTTCCTCTTCTTCCTCCAGCGGACTCTCCTCGGGTGGAAGAAGCATTTTTGATTTTATATGAATGAGTGTTGCCGCCATAACCAAAAACTCTCCGGAAATATTCAAATCCATCATCTCCATTAGCTCCAAATACTCAAGATACTGTTCTGTAATCTGCGCAATAGGAATATCAAAAATGCTCACCTCATTCTTCTTGATGAGGTAAAGGAGTAAATCCAAAGGACCTTCAAACACTTCTAAACGAACTTGGTAAGACATCGTATTATAATTTCAAAGCTGATTTCACTTCCTTAAGTGTTTCTTTAGCCACTTCTCTTGCCTTTTTATTTCCCTTTTCCAAAATCTCTTCTACTAATTTTCTGTCTTTTCTAAGCTTATTACGTTTTTCCTGTATGGGTTTCAAAACTTCAACAATAACCTCTCCTAATTGGCGTTTATCTTCTCTGCATCCTCTCTTAGCCTGAATACACTCCTGTTCTACTTTTTCCGCCAGCTCCGGTCTAAATATCTTATAATAGCCGTGAACGTTGCATAGCCAAGGTCTACCGGGAATATCCCGTTTGATTCTCTGTGGATCGGTAAACATTGATTCGGCTTTTTTGAGAATAATCTCGGGTGGGTCGGATAAAGCAATGAAATTATTATAACTCTTACTCATCTTTCTCCCATCTATCCCTAAAAGTTTAGGAACTTCTGTAAGGAGTGCTTGCGGTTCTACAAAAACCTCTTTCTTATAGAGAGTATGGAACCTCCGCACCAACTCTCGGGTCAATTCCAGGTGAGGTAACTGGTCTTGTCCTACAGGCACAAAAGATGCTTTATAGAGCAAAATATCTGCCGCTTGAAGCACTGGATAGCCTAAAAATCCGTAATTAGTTAAATCTTTATCTTTTAATTCTTTTATCTGCTCTTTATAAGTGGGGCAACGCTCCAGCCAAGCAAGAGGAGTGAGAATACTGAGAATCATATGGAGTTCTAAGTGCTCCTTTACTTCTGACTGAAGAAAAATCGTAGATTCCTCTGGAGAAATTCCACAAGCTAACCAATCTATAAGATTATCAAAAACATATTTTTTTATCTCCTCCGGATTTTGATACTCACTCATTAAAGCATGCCAATCTGCAATCATAAAAAAACAGTTATATTCCCTTTGTAAATTTACCCAATTAGAGAGCGCTCCTACTAAATGACCGAGGTGTAAATACCCCGTAGGCCGCATTCCGCTTAAAACACGTTTCTTCATTCTTTTATTCTGCGCGCTTAACTATCATTCTATATATAACTTATGCTCTGCAAACGAACTTAACCGGCAAAAAATAAGCTCAAAGTTTTCTTTCTATTGTCTCAACTCCATAAACTTCAACTATATCCCCTATTTGAAAATCATTAAAATTATCTACGCCTATTCCACATTCAAAGCCTTCTTCAACTTCGCGTGCATCATTTTTAAAACGCTTGAGGGAAGAGATTTTCCCTTTATATACTAAATTGTTACCACGGATAATCCGACAGTTAGAATTCCTGATAATTTTCCCTTTAATTACAAAAGCCCCTCCCACTGTTCCTGCTTTAGAAACTCTAAAAATCTGCTTTATCTCTGCCTTTCCAACAAACACCTCTTTAAATCTGGGCTCAAGCATGCCTTCGATTGCTTTCTTGATTTCCTCATACACTTCATAAATAATCTGATAAATCCGAACATCTACCCCCTCTGCTTTTGCTCTGGTATTTGCCCGTGAATCTATGCCCACATGAAACCCCAAGACCACTGCATCGGAAGCAGCGGCAAGCATGATATCCGATTCGGAAATATCACCAATCCCTTCGTGTAAAATATTTAATTCTATTTCCTGAGCAGGAATCTTTGCCAATACTGTTTTCACTGCTTCTAAGGAACCTTGCACATCTGCCTTTAAGATAATACGTAATTCCTTTTCTCCTTCTCTAATCTTCTTATGCAAATCTTCCAGAGAAACCTTCTGAGGTTTTTGTAGTCCTTTCTCTCTAAGTAAACTTTGTCTTCGTTGGGCAATCTCTTTTGCCAACATTTCACTTTTTACGACAAAAAATTTCTCTCCCGCCTCAGGTGTTCCGGATAGCCCAAGAACTTCTACAGGCGTAGAAGGAGGGGCTTCTTTTGTGCGCAAGAACCGGTCATTAAACATCGCCTTTATTTTCCCATAGTGCTCTCCTGCCAAAACCACGTCTCCTTCATGAAGTGTGCCATTCTGAACAAGGAGAGAAGCACGCGGTCCTCCTTTGGAAATCTTACTTTCTAAAACCACTCCTCGTGCAGGAAAATCGTAATTCGCCTTCAATTCCAACAACTCCGCTTCCAGAAGAACCATCTCTAAAAGTTCCTCAATTCCCTGACCGCTCTTGGCAGAAACTCCCACGGTAATGGTTTTTCCTCCCCAATCTTCGGGAACAAGATTCAATCCTTGAAGTTGCCTCTTTACACGGTCGATATCTGCCTGAGGTTTATCTATTTTATTTATTGCTACTACAATAGGAACACTCGCTGCCCGTGCATGGTCAATGGCTTCAATAGTCTGAGGCATTACTCCGTCATCAGCCGCTACTACTAAAATTACCACATCGGTTACATTGGCTCCTCTTGCCCGCATCGCGGTAAAAGCTTCGTGGCCGGGTGTATCTAAAAAAGTAATCTTTTTCCCCCGAAACTCTATTTCGTATGCTCCAATATGCTGGGTAATACCCCCTGCTTCTCTCTCTACAATATTACTCTTACGTATAGCATCCAGTAAGGAAGTCTTACCATGGTCTACATGTCCCATAAAAGTAACCACAGGAGGACGGGGTTTTAAATGGGAAGCTTCCGTAGTCACAAAATGTTCCGTAAAAATCTTTTCTTCTTCCGTAGGAAGCCTGACTATCTCACAATGTAACTTTTCTCCAATCTTATCTACCATATCCGGTGGGATAGACTGGTTTATATTTACCAAAATCCTTTCTTTAAGTAACGTCTGCATTATTTCCGAAGGTTTAATCGAAAGTTTTGTTGCTAATTCTTTTATAGTAAAAGGAAATTTTATCTCAACTTTCTTAACTTCCTTTATGGGCTCTGCTATTACTGTGGTTTCAAGGGGAGGATTAAAATCTTTCTTGGTCTCTTTCTTGATTTTTAAAGATGGTGCCTTTTTGGCTTTATGAGTAAACTCTTCCTTAATAAGACGCGAAACCTCGTCATTTAATACACTCATGTGACTCTTTACATCTACCTTTAAAGCCCTCAATTTGTTAATGAGTTCGGCAGAAGTAATTTTCAATTCCTTGGCTAATTGATGAACACGCATACTCATCTTTCCACCTAAAAATATAAACTCAGGTTATAAACTTTACCTTTTATTGATAATTGGACAAAAACTTTATTTTTCCTTCAATAAATCTTTAGCTCCTTCAATAATTTTTTGCGCAGTTGTTTTTCCTATGCCTTTTATCTTCGTAAGTTCCTCTACAGTAGAATTTGCCAGCTGGGAAAGTTCTGTAAAACCTGCCTCCTCTAACAATTTTTCTGTTTTAGCACCCACCCCTTTTATATCCTTTAAACTAATTTTCTTCTGTGCTGCTAACTGGATACGGGTACGCACATCTATATCCCAGCCCACAAGTTTACAGGCAAGTCTTACATTTTGCCCCCGTTTACCGATGGCAATAGAAAGCTGCTCATCACTTACAATGACCTGAATCTTCTTTGCTCCATTGTCAACCTTTACTTCCTCTAATTGAGCAGGAGCAAGTGCCGCTTTTACAAACTCACTCAAATCTGGGTTCCAGCGAATGATATCCACCTTTTCCCCTTGCAATTCTTTAACAATATTCTTCACCCTTACTCCTTTTACTCCTACGCAGGCCCCCACAGGGTCAACTTTCTCATCGTTAGACCAGACTGCAATCTTAGTGCGTTCTCCTGCTTCCCGGGAAATAGCCTTTATCTCAACAATACCCTCATAAACCTCGGGGACTTCCATCTCAAAGAGTTTCTTAACAAATTCCGGACTGGTACGAGAAAGGATTACTTGAGGTTCCTGATTACATCTACGCACCTCAAGACATAATGCTTTAATCCTGTCTCCCTGTTTAAATTCCTCGTGCCGGGACTGTTCGTGACGTAATATAATGCCTTCTGTTTTTCCTAAATCAATAATCAAATTGCCTTTTTCCACTCTGTGCACCAAGCCATTTACCAATTCTCCCTTCTTTGCCTCAAACTCGCTAAAAACCATTCCCCTCTCTGCCTCTCGAATTTTCTGAATAATTACCTGTTTAGCAGTCTGCGCAGCAATTCTACTAAAAGGAGTAGAATCAATCTCTTTCCCTCCTAAGTAAAACCTTATCTTTCCGCTATTTGGCTCTAAGCGCGCAATAATTTCATCTTCCTTCTTAAGCCGTAATGCCTTACGTGCTGCGGAAACTAAAGCAGACTCTACCGCCTGAATCAAAGTTTCTCGTTTAATACCTTTCTCCTGTTCAATATAATTTAGTGCCGTAATAATCTCATCATTCATCGCTTTTCTCCTTAAAATATAACCTTGCCTCTTTGGATTTTTTCCAAAGGAAGAGAAATGATCTCTTCGGAATTAATCTTAAGTAAAAGAACCTTCTTTAGGACATCATAAATTTCACCTTTATATTCATATTTCCCTTCCCATTCCTCTTTTAGAATAAGCCGTACCGTCTTACCCAAGTTACGCACAAAATCTCTCTCTGTAACAAGTGGCCTATCTAAACCAGGTGAAGAAACTTCTAAAATATAACTCTCGTTCATTATTTCAGGATGCTGGTCAAGCATTTCTCCTATCTCCTGATTTAAAAAAACACAATCATCTAGACTTATGCCTCCTTTTTTCTCTACCAAGAACCGCAAAAGAAGATTCCTCCCCCGGCGCTGTAAAATTAAATCCACCAATTCTACCTTCTGCATCTCTAGAAAGGGACAAACCAGTTCCTTTATCTTTTCTATACTCTCTTGTTCAAACATTTAACAAAAAAGTGGGTTTTTCACCCACTCCTTAAATTCACTCCTTTCTTTAAGATCTTTTGTTAAAAATTTTAATCTAAATTCTTTATTTTGTCAAGTATTTTTTCCAAAAAATCCCCGGAAGAGAAAAAAACAACCTCCCCAGTTTTTCTTACTTTTAATTCCAGCACATTCTCATCTATAAACCTTCTCCCAATAGTCAACCGTAGGGGGATGCCTAAAAGGTCTGCGTCTTTAAATTTAACGCCAGGGCTCACCTCCCGATCATCTAAAAGGCAAGAAATACCTTTTTTCCCCAACGCTTCATAAATCTTTACCATATTATCTCTAACGCGTGAATCTTCCATATGTGCTGGAACAATAAGAAGTTGAAAAGGACAAATATGCTTATTCCAGATAATTCCATTTTTGTCGTAATTCTGTTCAACAAAGGCAGCGAGAATACGGTTTACCCCTATTCCGTAACAGCCCATAATCATTGGTTTTTCTTTACCAGAGCTGTCCAAAAAATGGGCTTTAAGCACCTCTGAGTACTTTGTCCCCAACTTAAAGGTATGCCCTATTTCCAAAACAGTTTTTAAAGAAGTCTCCTTACCACACCTTGGACATTTGTCCTCAGAAGTAAAATAACGAAAATCTCCAAATTCTTCTATGTGAAAATCGCGGTTAAGGTTAACGTTAATTAAATGCTTATTTAAGCTATTTGCCCCGGTTATAAAATTAAAGAGATTTTTCACAGAATAATCTGCCAACATCCTTATCTTCCTCAAGCCCACAGGACCGGAAAACCCCAAAGGGCCACCAGTAATTCTCTCAATAGTTTTCTCATCTGCCATAACCAGGTTTTTTGCTTTAAGATAACGACTGAGTTTAACCAAATTTAATTCGTAATCTCCACGCACAAGAACTGCAACTTCTTTCCCATCTGCCAAAAGAATAATTGTCTTAACCAATTTCTTAGGATGCATCTTTAAGAATTTAGCAACTTTCTCTACCGTGGATACACCGGGAGTTTCTACTTCTTTAATCGGTCTTAACTCTGGGGCTTTTATATTTTGGTTTTCTGGTACACTAACGCTTGCCATATCGAGACTCACAGCATAAGCACAGGTTTTACAAACTACAATATTATCTTCCCCATTCTCTGTAAAAGCCATGAATTCATGGGAGACATCCCCCCCCATCATCCCCGGATCCGCCTCTACCGCAATAAAATCCAAACCACACCGCTCAAAAATCCGTTGATATGCATCATACACCTTCTTATAACTTTTTTCTAAACCCTCCCAATCACAATCAAAGCTATAGGCATCTTTCATAATAAACTCTGCAGTTCTGATTATCCCAAAACGCGGCCTCGGTTCATCACGGAATTTCGTCTGAATTTGATAGAGAATCTGCGGAAGCTGTTTATAGGAACGAATTTCACCGCTTACTAAAAAGGTAACTATCTCCTCATGGGTCGGTCCAAAAACAATCTCCTTCCCATGACGGTCGTGGTAAGTAATAAGGATATCCCCTTTAAGCAAGTTATAGCGGCCGGTTTTCTCCCAGATTTCTTTAGGGTGCATTGCCGGCATAAGGATTTCCTGGGCATCCGTTTTATCCATTTCCTCGCGCACAATATTAATTATCTTATTTAATACACGCCAGCCTAAAGGAAGATAAGCATAGGTGCCACTGGTAAGTTTACGAATTAACCCTGCACGGAGCATCAAGATATGGCTAATTGCCTCGGCTTCTTTGGGAATTTCTTTTAATGTAGGAATGAAAGCATTCGCCCAGTGCAAATTATTAACCTCCTTTTAATAAAAGTTTTATTTGTAAAAGCATAGCATAAGAAAAAATTCAAGTCAATGATAAACAAGCACACACACTTGACGATAACTTAACAATATGTTATATTTCTATCAGGAAATCCTTAAGGTAATATTTTAAAAAAGGAGGATAAAATGAAAATTATATTCACAATTTGGCTATTATTTCATCTCTGGACAATTTGCTTTATGGTCAACTTTTCTACTGTAGAAAAATTAACCTTACGGCGTGCTAAAACTAACCCCTTCTTAGATAAACTTATCAGAGATTTAGAAAAAGCTGAAGAAGAAGACCCTTACAGTGGCGAAGAATCAGATAAAACTCTGCTTACCATAGACCCGCGCTTAAAACCCATCATCAGCGAATGGGAAGAAAGATATGTTGATGCGATGTGGAGTGGTGTAGGGGTAGAATTTTTCAGCGAATATTTCCTTCCCGAAGCATTCAGAGTATTAGGAGGAAATCAATACCAATTGGAAGAATTCTTAGAACGCACTTTGGAGATATTAGTCCATCATTTAGAACCGATGTTTGCAGAGGAATTGGACTCCCGAAGTATAGAGGGCTGGCTAAATAAAATCCTAGACTCATTAAAAAATGGCACTTTTTGGTCCCGTGATTGGGAATAATCATAACTTGCCAATTTCTTGAAGTAAAACAGGAATGATTTTATGCTTTTTTATGTTACTGACAATTCCCCCCTTCTTGAACAAGACGGCGCAATTTTTCCCGCCGGCAATTCCCAAATCAGCATCTCTGGCTTCTCCGGGGCCATTTACTTCACATCCCATTATAGCTACTTTCCATGGCTTTTTAAGCTTTAATTCGTAATCAGCAAATCGTAAATTGTCTTCTAACTTCTGGGCAATTTTTATTACATCAATCTGCGCTCTGCCACAGGTAGGACAGGCGATAATTTGCGGTCCAAACTTCCTTAACCCCAGACTGGACAAAATCCATCTTGCCACTTTAACCTCTTCCCGAGGATCACCGGCTAAAGAAACCCTGATAGTATCCCCTATGCCTTCGGACAATAATATCCCTATTCCTAAAGCGGATTTTATTCCCCCTTCAAAAGCCAGCCCTGTAGCAGTAATACCCAAATGGAAGGGATAATCACAAAACTTTGCCATTTTGCGATATGCCTCTATCGTATTCAAAATATCTGAAGCTTTAAGCGAAACGATAATGTCAAAAAACTTCCTCTTTTCTAAAATCCCAATGTAGTCCAAGGCGCTCTTTACCATTAATTCACTTAAATTTAAACTAAATCTCTGCCTTTTGTTTTTTGATTTTTGATTTTGTATTGAGCCTGAATTTACCCCCACTCTGATGGGGATTTTTTTATCCTTGGCTATACCCACAATCCGCTCAATCTCTTCAAGACGATAAATGTTACCGGGATTTAACCTCAAAGCATCGCTCCCTGAAGCAATCGCTAAAATTGCAAGTTGATAATGAAAATGTATATCTGATTCTAAAGGTATCTTTATTTCTTTTTTGATCTCTTTTATCGCCCTTGCATCTGACTCGTCTTTAACCGCAACGCGGATTATTTCACAACCAACATTCTCTAAAATCCTAATCTGTTTAACTGTATTTTTAATGTCAGAGGTTTTGGTCTTGGTCATCGATTGAATGGAAATGGGATACCCTCCACCTATTTTCACTTTCCCAATCTTCACTAATCTCGTAAATCTTCTTTTAATTCCCATTTTTGATCCTATCTTTTCCAGAATTTCATTATCTTTTCCAGGATTTGAAAACGTATAAGGTCATTGTAGAAAACAAAAATCATTAAAATAATTAAAAGAGTCATCCCCACCCGGCTAATGGTTTCTTGTGTCCTGACGCTTATTGCTCTCCCGCGTATTTTCTCCATTATAAGAAAGAAAATATGCCCTCCATCCAAAACAGGTATAGGTAATATATTAAACAAAGCCAGAGAAATACTCAATACCGCAAGAAGATTCAGAAGAGCATTTAACCCCAGTTCTGCCGCCCATTTCGTAATAAAAAATATCCCTAAGGGTCCAGAAACTGATTCTTTTAAAGCCATACGTCCAATAACCAATCGGGAAAGAGCGAGAAATGTAATGCGCGTTAGATAAAGAACTTTTTTCCCTGAGAGAAAACCAGATTTTAAAAATGGATAACGCATCCTCGTAAATTCCTCTGATGGTTTTATGCCAATGAGCGCAATTTCCTGTCTTCTTCCCAAAATATCCGTAAAAACTTCTCTTTTGGGTACAACGGCAATTTTCATAATCTTACCTTGGCGCTCCAATGTCAGTTCCAAATATTCTTTTTTTGTATTGTGTATAATCTCGGTTAACTCCTCCCAAGTCTTTACCGGATGTTGGTCAATTTTAAGTATGAGGTCTTTTTCCTGAAGACCTGCTTTCTCCGCCGGATAATCCTTAACCACATTTCCTATTCTTGGAGTCACTGTGGGATATCCTGTCGCAAAAACTAACCAGAAAACAAAAAAACCAAGAATATAATTAAGTAACGGCCCCGCCAGCACAATAAGAAAACGATTTCTTATAGGCTGAGAGCGATATTCCCATCTTTCGCCACAGAGTGCCTCGGTAGGATTTTCTCCTGCCATTTTTACATAACCGCCCACGGGAATCAAAGAAAAACAATACTCTGTTTCTTTCCCTCTAAAGGAAAAAATTACTGGTCCAAAACCTAAAGAGAATCTTTCAATCTTTACTCCCAAACGTCGGGCAGTAATAAAATGTCCAAACTCATGGACCAAAATAAGCACACTTAACACAAATAGAAAGGAAAGTATTGGCATTTTTATCGCTCCCTAATAATACTCTGGGTTTCTCGCCGCGCCCAGGTATCAACGGACATAACGTCTTCGAAGGTTTCCAAATCCAGAGGTTTATGTTTTTTTATCACTTCTGAAATCATCCCAGGAATCTGGGTAAGCTTTATTTTCTTTCCCAAAAAAGCTTCTACGCATACCTCGTCACTGGCATTGAGTACACAGGGAAAACTCTTCCCTTTACAGGCAACTTCATATGCAAGCTTAAGAGAAGGGAATTTTTTAAAATCCGGTTTTTCAAAAGTAAGGTTTTTTACCTTAACCAAATCTAAATACTCAAAAGCTACAGGATAACGCTCGGGATAAGTAAGGGAATACTGAATAGGCAAACGCATATCGGTAACTCCCAAAAGGGCCAAAACATTTCCATCAACAAACTCCACTAAAGAATGAACTATCGCCTGAGGATGAATTAGAACGTCAATTTTTTCTAGCGGAAGGTCAAAAAGCCATCTTGCCTCAATGATTTCTAAACCTTTATTCATTAAAGTAGCAGAATCAATCGTAATTTTCTTACCCATATCCCACCGCGGGTGTTTAAGAGCCTCCTTTGGCTCAATCTTCTCTAACTTACTCCTCTGTGTAAGCCGAAAAGGTCCACCCGAAGAAGTTAAAATTACCCGTCTCACCTCGTTCTTATCTCTTCCATTCAAGCACTGAAAAATTGCGCTGTGTTCACTATCAATGGGGATTATTCGGCTCTTGTGTGAACGACAGAGTCTATTGATTAACTCCCCCGCCATAACTATTGGTTCTTTACTTGCCAAAGCAATTTCTTTACTTTTTTTTATACTTTCCAGTAAGGGCAACAAAGCTGAAGCTCCGGCAATACAAACCACTACCAAATCAACCTCTTCCTCTGTGGCAACCCTAACCACCCCTTCTATCCCTTTAAGAACCTTTGTCTTTCCTTTTAGACCAAACATATTTGCTGACTTTAAATCTTGAACCGCAACCATTCGCGGCTTAAATTCTTTAATCTGTTTATCTAAAAGAGATAAATTCCTATTAGCGGTCAAACCAACTATCTTAAATTGCTTTCTTAAAGTGCGCACTACTTCCAGAACACTCCTGCCTACTGAACCGGTGGAACCCAAAATGGCAATGCGTTTCATGGTTTTTTTATTTCAAGAAGAAACTGACATATAAATAAAACAAAGGAACGGCAAATATCACACTGTCAATTAAGTCCAGCATTCCACCCAATCCTGGGAAAATATTCCCTGAATCCTTAACCTGACAATCGCGTTTGAGCAATGATTCGCAAAGGTCTCCCAATTGCCCCAGCCCGCCTAGAAGCAATCCTAAAACAATGCCCTCAAAGGTTTTCATTTCCAAATATATCTTTCCCAGTAACAAACTGGCAACAATACTAAAAATTAGTCCAGCGATAGTGCCTTCTTTAGATTTATTGGGGCTGATTCTCTTAATAAGGCTGTGACGACCAAATTTTGTCCCCACTAAATACGCTCCCACATCTCCCAACTTAATTACTAAAAGCAAAAATAAAATCAGCCAACGACCTTTATCCATATAGAGGAATTTCACAAAAAAACTCAATGGCCAGCTGATATAAAGAATGCCGAATATCGTAGTGGATAAAACGGCAATTGCCTGTTGAGAATCTTTGCGGGTAAATTGAACACCAAAGATAATGAAACAGATTATTATAGTAAAAACTATTTCCCACGTAGCAGGAGAAGAAACTTTAAACAAAGAATTGAGATAAACAAGCAGTGGGATAAGACAACCGAGCATAATACCGAATTTTCTTGAAATAATAATGCCCTTTTTTTCTACTAATTTATAGAATTCAAGGAGAGCTACTCCTACTACGAAAACCACCACCCCTGCTCCTAAAAAAGGAGGGGCTTTAATTACAATAGAAATAAGAAGAAGCGTTAACAATATGCTTACAATAAATCTCTTATGAGTAATATTCATTCTTTATTTAAAATACCCCCAAAACGGCGTTCCCTTTGCTGAAAGACTGTTATTGCCCTTTCTAAATCACGAGGAGTAAAATCGGGCCAGAGTTTCTTCGAAAAATACAACTCTGTATAGGAAATCTGCCAGAGAAGAAAATTGCTTATGCGTAATTCTCCCGCTGTGCGAATTAGAAGATCGGGGTCAGGCAATCCTTGAGTATAGAGAAAATTGCTAAAAATTTTTTCATCAATTCCCTCTGCAAGAATCTCACCTTTTCTAACCGCTAAGGCAATTTCCTTAACTGCATCCACAATCTCCATCCTGCCTCCATAATTTAAAGCAACATTTAGAACCATTCCTGAATTATTCTTTGTGTTCTCGGTAATCTCCACCAACTGTCTCTGGATATCTTCGGCTAGCTCCTGCCAATGGCCAATGACTTGGAAACGCACATTGTAGTCTTTAAATAAATTCTTATGCTTAGTTAAATAATCCTTTAACATTCCCATTAAAAAATCTACTTCCTCCTTGGGGCGCTTCCAGTTTTCTGTGGAAAATGTATAAAGAGTCAAAACTTTTATTCCCAATTTAACACATGCTTCTACAATATTTTTAGCACTTTCTATTCCTTTACGATGACCCATTAGGCGCGGTAAGCGTCTCTTTCTCGCCCATCTTCCATTGCCGTCCATAATAATAGCAATGTGTTGGGGAAGTTTATTATCTTTGTCCATTTTCTAAAATTGGGGGAGGGTCTCTTCTAATATAGTAGAAGAACCACCTTCTTCGATGGGAGCAGTTTCTCTAATTAAAGGGGATTCTTGTGAAGATTTTTGTTCTAGTGGTTCTTCTATGGTCATCTCTCTTGTTCTTAATGAATTCAATTCCTGCTCCAAGCTCTCTTTATCCTTGGTCAAACTCACTATCTTTGCCTGAAGTTCCTCTACCATTTTTTCTGCGGTATCGAGTCTTTCTGCGAGTAGATTTCCGGATTTCTTTTCTTCCTCCAATCGTTTCTCTAACTCTTCTAACCTTGCTCGCATAAAATCCCTTTCTTTAATCATCTGATTTAACCTCGTCTCTAAGGCATTCTTTTCTTCTTTTAATTTATTAAGTGAAGAATGCGATTGCAGGGCCAAGGCAAGAACAATCAAAGAAAAACCTCCAAAAACAAACATTTTAATCTGTCCTTTTCTCATTTCTAACCTCCTTTACCTGTTTTTATAACACAAAAGTCTGATTTCTTTCTGAGCCTACGGAAATAAGTTTAACTTTTATCTCCAGTAATTTGCTCAACCTTTTCAAATAAAGTTTCGCATTAGGCGGTAAATTATCAAAAGAGGTTATCTGAGAAGTATCACTCAACCATCCTTTTTGTTCTTCATAGACGGGGTTACCTTCAAAGAGGATTTTCAAATCAGAGGGGAAATGGTGGTATATTTTACCTTTATACTTATAGCCCACACAAATTTTAATGTTCTCCATTTCATCTAAAACATCCAATTTGGTAATAGCCAGTTCGTCTATGCCATTAACCATAATAGAATATCTTACCAAAACAGTATCAAACCATCCGCATCTCCGTGGCCTTCCGGTAGTAGCACCAAATTCTTTCCCTCGCAAACGAATCTTTTCCATCAAATCTGATTTAAATTCGGTAGGAAAAGGCCCTTCTCCCACCCTTGTAGTATATGCTTTGGCTACGCCGATAATTTTATCTATATTCTTCGGACTGACCCCTGTCCCGGTACACACCCCTCCCACAGAGGCGTTTGATGCGGTGACATAGGGATAGGTTCCAAAATCGATGTCTAAAAGCGTCCCCTGTGCTCCTTCAAAAAGAATACTTTTTTTCCTATCTATTGCTTTTTTCAGAATAAGTGTTGTGTTTTTGACATATTTTTTAATTTCCTTTGCATACCCCCGATATTCTTTATAAATTTTTTGGAAAGAAAAACCTTTATCTCCATAAACTTTTTTAATAATCTCGTTCTTTTCTTCTAAATTTAACTTCAATTTTTGAGCAAAAATTTCCTTATCCAACAAATCAACCACTCTAATCCCGACCCTACCTACTTTATCGGCATAGCAAGGCCCAATTCCCCTGCCGGTTGTACCAATTTTTCTTTTCTTCTCCCGCAACTGGTCAAGGAGTTTATGATAAGGAAAAATAACATGAGCCTGTTCGCTGATAAGGAGATTTGAGTCTATATCCACGCCTCTATTCTTCAACTCCTTTATTTCCAAAAGTAGAGCAGAAGGATCAACTACCACTCCATTACCCACAATACAGAGTTTACCCTTATGAAGAATCCCCGAGGGAATAAGATGAAGAATAAATTCTTTATTATTTATAACTACAGTATGCCCGGCGTTGTTTCCACCTTGATAGCGCACAATAACATCGCTATCTTTAGCAAGATAATCGATAATCTTACCCTTGCCCTCATCACCCCATTGTGTCCCTACGACTACTATGTTAGACATGCTCTCCTTTATCCAACCTTTTTAGTTTTGTTTTACGTTAACCCCCTTCTGGCAAACAAAAATTTTACACAGTCAACGCCATTTTATTATTAATTTTCAAGGATTCATAGTAAATATCTTTCTTGCAATCTCAGGATACTTGGCAATAAAACGCAATTCATCCTCTACCAATGGCTTCTGGTTATGCACATTGGCATAGCGCACTAACTCAAGAATTTTAGCTGCCTCTTCATCATTTTTAAACTCGATCTCTAATTTTTCATAAACATTGCGGAATCCCTTGATTCCCGAATATTCGCCAGCAATAATCTGTCGACCAGTCTCGATTATTTCTGGCTCTCCCCTGCCTAACTCTTCAAAATCATAGAGCTCATAATTTCGGCGGTCCTTTAGTGCACCATCGGCATGAATACCAGACTCGTGTGCAAAAGCATTTGCTCCTACTCCTGGCTGGTTTATGGGGATAGGAATGCTAAAAGCGTAAGAAGCATATTTGCAAATTTTCCACGCGATGTCCATCTTAACCCGTTCATCTAAAGAATAGTTCTCCATCCCCGCTCCATATCTTACCGCAAGAATTACGCTCACTAAATCTGCATTACCTGCCCGCTCACCCATTCCATTCACGCAGGTATTGATATAAGCATCTTGTCCCCCATCAAGAACTCCTTTTGCTCCCATTGCCGAATTAGCCACCGCCATTCCCAAATCATTATGACAATGTATTTCGACAGGAATCCCTACTTTTTCCGCTAGAGTTCTTGTCCTCTCATAAATGGTAAAAGGAGTATCGTAACCTAAGGTATCGCAGTAGCGAATTCTATTCGCTCCTGCAGATTTTGCTGCCGAAGCAAATTCAATGAGATATTCTATCCGAGTACGTGAAGCATCTTCTGCATTAACCCCTATACTCTTTATTCCCAATTCCCTCGCTCTTTTCACTGCCTGATTCATTTCTTTTATTACCGAAGCATGGTCAAGCTTTCCTTTAAATTTATGAATAATCATCTGATCGGATGTGGATATCGAGAGATTAAGATGTTCTATTTCCGGAATGCGCTGAAAAGTAACCTCTACATCCTCTACCGTAGCGCGTATCCAACCTCCCAAACGCATCGGACTCAAAACCCCCATCCTTGCAAGCTCTAAGTTAGCGTTTAAATAATTTGTCTCATGCTTTGTCACCGGAAATCCAAACTCAGATTGAAATATACCCATTTCATTGAGGTAAAGATTGAGCATCGTCTTTTGAAGCTTAGAAAGACAAATCTTTGCGGTTTGCACTCCATCACGATTGGTTACATCAATAATATAAATTTTCTTCTTCTCCATAGCTATCTCCTTTTTTACCGTATGATAAAATTGCGCGTTTGTTTATTATGGTTTTGATAAATATAAACCTTTATTAAATACAAAAACCCAAGAACTGAATTTTTTATAGTTTTATCAATTTCACATCTAAAATATTTTCCGTAGCTTTCAATTGTTTAAGCACGTTTTCCGGCACAGGGCTATCTACATTAATAACCGTAATTGCCCTACCTCCCGGTTTTTCTCTTCCAAAGGTCATACCCGCAATATTAATATTATTTTTCCCTAAAACAGTCCCAATATTTCCCACCACTCCGGGTTTATCCCAGTTGTTAAAAATAAGCATAAAACCCTGGGGAATTGCCTCAACATAAAATTCGTTTATCTTAACGATCCGCGAAGAATTGTCAGCAAAAAGAGTACCGGTAATAACGTTCCTTATTTTCTCGGTTATCATCTCTACGGAAATTACATTAGCAAAATCTTCTATTTCGTTCGTCTTAATTTCATTTATTCTTATCCCTCTCTCCTTAGCGATAAAAGGAGCGTTAACAAAATTGACTGTTTCCTGTAAAATTGGTGAAAGCATACCTTTAAGAAAAGCAATGGTCAAAGGCTGAGTATCAATATTAGCCCAAGTTTCCCCAATATACTTTATCTTAATCTCTTTAATATGCCCCTCGGTCAATTGAGTATGCATCGCTCCTAAACGCTCTGCAAGATTAAGATAAGGTTTAAGCAATTCTAAAAGCGAAGCCTCGACACACGGGAAATTTACTGCATTACGCACTCCTCTACCCAAAAGCACATCCTTTATTTGACGAGCAATGTCCATAGAAACACTAATCTGCGCCTCTTCTGTAGAAGCCCCTAAATGAGGAGTAGCGATTACTTTTTCTGACTTGAGAAGCGGATGATCCCCCGGGGGTTCCTTCTCAAAAACATCGAGTGCCACCCCCTCAACTATTCCCTCTTCAATTGCTTTTACCAAAGCTTTCTCATCAACAATACCCCCGCGGGCACAATTTATTATCCTCATTCCTTTCTTCATGATTTTGAACTCTCGTTCGGAAATCATATTCTTTGTCTCATCGGTCAGAGGTATATGAAAACTTATATAATCCGCTTTCTTCAACAACTCTTCCCAATCCACCAATTCAACTCCTAAACTCTTTGCTTTATCGCTAGGAAGATACGGGTCGTAGGCAATGATTTTCATACCAAAGCTCATAGCACGTTTAGCCACCTCTTTCCCAATCCTCCCCAAACCTATTATGCCCAATGCCTTTCCGTACAATTCTACGCCCATAAATTTCTTACGATTCCATTCCCCTTTTTTCAAGGAGGCATCGGCTTGAGGAATATTTCGTGAAAGAGCAAGAATCATACTCAGCGTATGTTCAGCAGTAGATATTGTATTTCCTTCTGGAGCATTCATTACAATAATTCCTCTCTTGGTTGCTGCTTCAACATCGACATTATCCAGCCCTACACCTGCCCGGCCAATTACCTTAAGTCTTTGTGCCCGCTCAATTATCCCCGCTGTAACCTTGGTCTCACTACGCACAACCAAAGCATCATAATCTCCGATAATCTCTTTTATAACCTCCTCTGGCTGTTTGACTTTAACATCTACTTGAAAATCCTTCTCTTCCCTCAATATCTTCAATCCTTCCTCGGCTAAAGGGTCAGAAACTAAAATTTTCATCTCTACCTCCTCATTATCTTTTTTCCAGAACCTCTTCTGCGGCTTTCACTCCCTTACCCAAAGGAGCCTTGTAGCCCATTTCGTTTAAAGCAAGTTCAATACAAGAAATTGTAAGAAGAATTTCTTCAGGTGTAATGTATCCCATATGAGCAACTCTGAAAACTTTTCCTTTAAGTTCATCTTGACCCCCTGCAATAGAAACGCCGTATTTCTGTCGCAGAAGTTTAACCATATTCTCACCGTCGAGTCCCGAGGGAACCTTTACGGCAGTGACTGCATCTGAAGAAGCCCGGGGAGCAAAAAGTTCCAATCCTAAAGCAAGCATTGCTGAACGGGTCGCCCGCGCCATTAAAGCATGCCTTGCCCAAATATTCTCCAAACCTTCTTTCTGTATTATTCGCAAAACCTCACGCAAACCGATCACCAAGGATACCGCTGGAGTAAAAGGAGTATCAATCTTATCTAAGGCTTTCTTTGCTAACTTTAAGTCAAAATAATAACGGGGGACCTTTGCTTCATTAACAAGTGCCCATGCTTTGGGACTGATGCTTAAGAAAGATAATCCCGGAGGAAGCATGAGCCCTTTCTGTGAACCTGCGACCACCACATCCACTCCCCAAGCATCGGTTTTCAATTCTACAGAAGCAAGCGCACTAATAGCATCTACTACCAAAACCGCTTTATGTCTCTGGGTAATTTGCGCAATGGTTTTAATATCGTTTACCACTCCTGTAGAGGTTTCACAGAGGGTAGTAAAAACCGCTTTAATCCGTGCATCTTTATCTAAAATATCGGCAATCTTTGCTGGTTCAACCGCCTCACCCCAAGTCACATCTATAACCACTGTCTCCATCCCATAGCTTTGGCACAATTCTGTCCAGCGTTCTCCAAACTTTCCACCCTGAACTGTAATCACCTTATCCTTTGGCGAAAGTAGATTAACTACTGCTGCCTCCATCGCTCCTGTACCTGAAGAAGCAAAAGTAAATACATCATTTTCTGTCTGAAAAACATATTTTAAACCTTTAATCGCTTCCTCAAAGATAGCCCGATACTCTGAAGTGCGATGATGAATAATCGGCGCTGCCATGGCTAAAGAAACTTCGGGTGGAACCGGTGTTGGGCCAGGAGTAAGCAATAATTGTTTACGCATCTTTACCTCCCTCTATTTTTTATTCACTCCACTATTTTAATATCTATAAATTTTACTCTAGTAACCCACCACAACAGCAAACACTTTATTATTTCTTCGGTATCTTGCCGACAATTACCTCATCTACCAATCCATATTCTTTCGCTTCTTCCGCCGACATAAAGTAATCACGGTCTGTATCCTTCTGAATCTTATCCAACGGCTGTCCCGTGTGTTTAGCAAGAATTTCGTTTATTTTATCACGCAATCTCAAAATCTCCTTTGCCTGAATACTTATATCTATCGCTGCTCCCTTCACTCCTCCCCAAGGCTGATGTATCATTATGCGCGCATGGGGTAGAGCAAAACGCTTCCCCTTAGTCCCTGCGGCTAACAAAAGAGCGCCCATACTACTTGCCTGACCTACGCAATAAGTAGCAACATCCGGTTTCACAAACTGCATAGTATCATATATTGCAAGGCCCGCAGTAACCACGCCTCCCGGCGTATTAATATAAACATTGATATCCTTAGAGGGGTCTTCCATCTGTAAAAAGAGCATTTGAGCAATTACTAGATTGGATATCGTATCATCGATAGGCGTGCCTATAAAAATAATTCGATCTTTCAAAAGACGTGAAAAGATATCATATGCCCTTTCTCCCCTTGCGGACTGTTCCACGACGATAGGAACCAATGTCTGATTAAAAATTTCCATAGTCCCTCCCTTTGGTTAAAATGATAATTGTTTTTAAAACATCTTACTCATCTATTCTTCTATTTGGGCATTCTTAAGCAGAAATTTCATAACCTTCGTTTCTTTTAACTCTACCCTTATCTCTTCCCACAGATTCTTCTTCAGAAAATCTTTCTTTAATTTATCAAAATCTTCTTTCCATTCTTCTGCTAATTTTCTAATCTGTTGTTCCACCTCTTCATCAGCCACCTGAATGTTTTCCTTCTCGGCTATCTCTGCTAAGATAAAGAAAATCCTTATCTCTTTCTCTGCTTCTTCTTCAGCCCTTTTCTTAATTGTTTCATCGGCCTCTTCTATCTCTTTTTCCTTTAGTCCTCTCTTAATTAATTCCTCACGAAATCTCTTTATAAAATTATCCTTCGATTTCTCTACTAAAGAAGCCGGAACAGTAAATGTATTTAATTCAAGAAGAATTCCTAAAATCTGGGACTCCATTTCTTTTTTTAGCTGTATCTCTTTCAAAGATAAAAGGTCTTTTCTTATGCCTTCTCGCAAGTCAGAAATACTATTAAAATTCCCTACGGTCTTGGCAAAATCGTCATTTATTTCGGGCAGACGTTTCTCCTTTATCTCTTTAATCTTGACTTCTATTTCAACCTCTTTACCCCGTATCTCTTTATCGGGGAATTCTTGAGGGATTTTCAAAACTATTCTTTTAGTTTCTCCCACTCTTGCTCCATATAGCTGTTCGGTAAATCCTCTAAAATTCGCATTCTCTTCCAGAGAAAGCCATACATTCTCTCTGTCTTCAAGAACCCTTTCCTTTGTTCTACTCTTATAATCACAGAGAATAAAATCTCCTTTTTGCAAAGGACGGGGTTCGATGGTCGCAAGCTCTGCGTATTTTTCCTGTAGACCTTTAAACACTTTATCTATCTCTTCTTCTTTAACCTCCAATTTTTTCTTCTTTATCTTCAAGTTTGTGTAGGGCTTCAGACGAAAATCGGGTTTTACTTCAAATCGGGCTTTAAAAAACAAAGGCTTTCCCCGCTGCCAATTCACATCGTATATCTGCGGTAATGCCAGAGGAGTTAAATCCTCCGAGAGAATCGCTTTTCTAAAAAATTCAGGGATAGAACGTTTAACTATTTCTTTTTCTGCTTCATTCTGATAAAACTTTTTAATCATTTCCAGAGGAGCTTTCCCTTTGCGAAATCCTGGAAGGGAAGCAACTTTTTGAATATCCCGATAAACCTCCTCTTCTATCGAAACAATCTCTTCCGGATAAATTTCAATCTCCATAACCCTCTGACAATGGTCTACCTTCTGCAGTTTCTTCTTCATTGTTACACCTTTCTGTGAAGTTTAATCTTTTCTTCAAAACGCTTCAACTTCCCTTCTAACTTCTTCAAAGCCCTGTCTATAGAACTATGTATATCCGAAGTAACTTCTTGCACTTTCAAAGTCTGTTTTTTAAGCGCAAGGACAATTTCCGCACGCTGTCTAAATTTCTCTGCATCAAGTATTACATGCACGCTAATAATATGGTGGTAGTATCTGTTAAGCTTGTCTATTTGCTTCTCCACATATGCCTTCAAATCAGCATCAACATCAAAATGCCTTCCCGTTAGTGAAATGCGCACTTTACACCTCCATCATTATAACTAAAACAGTGATTCTTAATAAAAACTGAGCCTCAATTCAAGATAACCAATTCGGCAAATCTTATGCTACATCCTAAACTTCTCTCCTAAATAAACCTCTCTTGCCTTAGAGTCGTTAATAAGCTCTTGAGCAGTTCCTGAAAGAAGAATTTTCCCTTCTGCCATAACATAGGCACGGTCAGTAATGGCAAGAGTCTCTCTTACATTGTGGTCGGTGAGTAAAATCCCAATCCCTTTCTGTTTTAACTCCTGGACAATTTCCTGACATTCTGCAACTGCAATAGGGTCTATTCCGCTAAAGGGTTCATCGAGGAGTATAAAAGAGGGTCTTGTGACCAATGCCCGAGTAATCTCTAACCTTCTCCTTTCTCCTCCAGAGAGTGTAAAAGCAGTGTTCTTTGCCAGATGTGATATTTTTAATTCATCAAGCAAAATCTGCAATCTTCTCCTCCGTTCTGCATAGGGAATACCCAAAGTTTCCAAAACTGCCATAATATTTTCTTCTACTGTCAGTTTTCTAAAAATAGAAGGCTCCTGAGAAAGATACCCTATTCCCAAACGTGCCCTTTTATACATCGGTAATTGAGTGATATCACAATTGTCAAAGACTATCTTGCCTCTGTCGGGATGAATCAATCCTACAATCATATAAAATGTGGTGGTTTTTCCTGCCCCGTTAGGACCAAGCAACCCTACAATTTCTCCTTTACTTACATGAAGCTCTGCTCCGTCTACAACCTTCCTTCCATTATACGCTTTACTTATATCTTTCACTTCCAAAAGATTTCCCATTATCCATCCTAACCTTTAAACAATTTTAAAATTTCAGGGCACCACTACTAACTGCGGATTCCCTTTAAGGATAACCTTGCTTTCTTTGGCGTCGTAAACTGCTTCATCTGCATAAGCGACATTATCCCCATGGAGAATTTTCACATTCCCATAGGCAAAGACTTTTTCAATCTTTCTCTCTTGGGGATTAAAAAGCACATCCATTCTATCCGCCAATATCTTGCCTCGTTCATCCTCTACTTCCACTGCTTCATAAAACTTGGAAACATTTTTCTCATAATCTATCTCTAAAGGCCCTTTACAGGTAATCACCGTTTTCGGTTCGGCTCTAACCTCTACTTTTTCTTTTAACTCTACTTTTTTCATCTCTGCCAAAGCGGTCGCACCTTTCCCCCGAGCAACGAGATCTTCTCTCTCTACTACTACTTCTTTATCGGTATTAGCCTCTTGTTTCTGGACATCCCAAGTTAGTTCATCGGTAGTAAGTTTTGTGCCTTCTGAAGTTTTTATCAGCACGTTATTTATCAAATGTATTTTTTTCTCTTCCTTATCGTATTCTCCTCTTTTACTCTCTAAATCTATTTTCCCCTCCTCTCCCCAAGCGATAGCTTTAACCTCTTCCATCTTCACCAAATTCTCAGTCACATCTGCAGTTTTTGCCTCCAACTCCCATTGCTTTTTCCCTTTGTCCGTAAAACCCTCAAGACTAAAATTATCAATTTTCTGTAAAGAAGAAGGGGATTCTTCTAAAAGAGACTCTTCTGGAGAGATTAAACTTTTAATCTCTTTCTTTGCGCAACCAGCGAAAAAGACAAACAAAAAAATAAAAATAAGTCCCCTTTTACTCAACATATTTCGTCTGAAATAATAGCAAAAATAAAGAAGAAAGTCAAGGATATGTGGATATTAAAAATTGATAAGCTTTTTAAAAAAATTTATTCGCTTTTTAATCTCTAAGAAATTTAAATCTAAAAGCCGTTGTGGGCCGAAGGATTCCACCGCAAAAGACCCCATTACTGTTCCACAGACTACTGCACGACGAAATTCTCTTTCGTAAACCCTTTTATAACTGGCAATGTATCCCATAAATCCTCCTGCGAAAGCATCTCCTGCGCCCGTAGGGTCAACTACTTCTTTAACCGGAAAAGCAGGACAAGAGAAAAATCTATTACCGCAAAACATTAAAGCACCCTGCTCTCCCTTTTTAATCACCACCACTTCCGGCCCCTTTCCTGCTAACCATCGCGCTGCTTGATAAATATTGGAACGCTGGGAAAAAAGTTCTGCTTCACTATTATTAATAAAAAACACATCTGTTTTTTTCAGTAGCAAAAGTAAATCATCGGGTTTATTTCTAATCCAATGGTCAATGGTATCAGAACCCACAAACCTTCTACCTCTTATCTGCCCAAGAATCTTCTTTTGTAAAACCGGGTCAATGTTCGCTAAAAAAACAAAAGGAGTCCGATTATAAGGATAAGCAAGGCGAGGAGAAAATTTCTCAAAAACATTTAACTCCAATTTTATCGTCTGGCGATGGTTAAAATCATTACCATACCTTCCCCACCAGCGAAAGGTCCTACCCTTTTTTATCTCTAGTCCTTCTAAATCAATATTTCTTTTCCTTAAAAGAAAGAGTTTCTCCTTGGACATATCTTTACCTGCCACCGCCACTATTCTTACAGGATGAAAAAATCTTCCCGCTAAACTGAAATAAGTAGCAGAACCTCCTAAAACTTCCCTCTTTAAACCAAAGGGAGTCTCAATCGTATCCAGAGCCACTGAACCCACTACTAAAATTGCCATAAGTTTAACCTTTCCTTACCCCGTCCCAGATTAAAATCCCCAAAAAAATAAATACGATTAAAAATGCTAATTCTGCAGGAATTATTGCTTGACGCACCTGCATTTTAAATTTAGCATATGGATTTTTATAGAAATAAAAAAACTCCTTCGTCTCTCTTATTTTCTCCAACCTAAATAAAGAAATGTATTTAATCAATTCCTCGTCCATTTTACCCTCAAGATTTTTTAACCACACGACCAACTTGGCTTTAGGAATGTAGGGATTATAAGTATAATTTTTCTCATCGTAAGGAGACATAGTAGCATTTGCTCTTTCTGTAAAGGCACAGAGAATCCCTGCTTGATATCCAAAGTTGCTATAAATTATATCGTTTTTATCTGTGTGGGTATTAATAATATCTATTGCTTCCTTGAACTCTTCCCCATAACTGCGATAAAAACAAACTCCTCTAAAGTTATATACCGAGGGGTCGGTAAACGGATATACTAATAAATTCCAATACACACTATCCGAAACAAATTTGTTTAAAGAAAAAGGATTAAAATCAAATCCAACACTGTAGGATAAGAGATTGGAAGCAAAAAACAGAATCAAAACCCAAGTTAACTGATGCAATGTTTTTTGGGAGGAGAATGTGACAAACAATCTTTCCAAGAAAAAAGCAGCAGTAAAAACAATTCCCACCGCACCTTGAGTATTAAAGAAGCGATAGAGATGTTTAAACGCCCCCAGTAAAGCAAAAAAAACAAGGAAGACGAAGAAAAGATACTTCCCTTTGAACCTAAAACAATAAAAGATTCCTAACAAAGAGAGTAATAGTAACAGAATATTAACGGGTAAGTCGCGGTCATAGTAAATTGTTTTAAGAAGATAGCTAAAATTAAAAGCAAAATGCAGAATCCAGGGTAAAGCAAGTATCATCCCCACAGCTATAAACAAAAGCGGTTTAATCTTTTTACCTTTTCTAAATAAAACATAAAAAACTAAACCACCGATTCCCATAGTGGAAATAGCATAATGGGCATAGAAGAGCAAGGAAGTTAAAATCACTAAAGAAACATTTTTATTGCGTTCAAGCGAAAAAAATAACCAGAATAAAATCACCAACGCTAAAGTAGCCGCTATTGTATTCGTAATTCCCAAGAACAAATTGTAGGAAAGGAGGTTTGTTAATACTGCAAAAAAGGCTAAGCGGGAATTAAATAACCTATCTATGACAAACCAGAAAGTAATTATATAGAGCGGAAAGATAATAAAACTAAAAAAAATGGCTATAGATATTTTAGAAAGTCCTAATCTATAGCATAAGAGCATAAGAATGTGTAATAAAGGAGGATAAAAGTGGGGCTTCCCCTCGGGGGCAAATTCCCAGAAATCCCAAGTAACAATTCCCCCTGCTAAATGAAATCCTTGCATCACTCCCAGATGATAGTAGATATCTACTTGTGGAGGAAAAAGTTCAATTCTCCAAAGAGAAAGAACAATGTAGATAATAATAAGTATAAAACTGGCTTTGCGCCAAGAGAATTTATCCTGCATCTTTCTAAAAAAATGATCTGAAATTCATTATCCCCCTTTTTAGCAAGGGAGGCTTTATCTTGGGGACAAAATTTATAAAGCAGGCAGATAAGCCGGGTTCTGTGCCTCACTGATTATGGTTGTGATTGATGGTCATTTCTCTTGACCCGCCGTTACCGCCGGGTTCTAGCGACCTACCCGAGAGTAAGAGCGTAACGGGCACATTACTTCTCTCTTATTTGGTCTTGCTCCGCGTGGGGTTTACCCTGCCTCTTGTGTCACCACAAGAGCGGTGGTCCCTTACACCACCTTTTCACCCTTACCTCGCCAAGTTTTGTGGCAGGCGGTCTATTTTCTGTGGCACTTTCCGTCTTAAGGAAATATAGTCCCTTAAGCCTGGAGATTATCCAGCACGCTGCCCTGGGGAGCCCGGACTTTCCTCCCCGTCACAAAATGTGACGGAGTGACCATCTCTGCCTGCTTACATGCGTAAGTGTTGTGGTAATCCGTAAAATTCGTGTTTTAAAAGAGCTCTTTTTCTTTCCGCAAACAAATATTTTCCGGAGATAAATTCTTCCTTACTGCCTCCTTAATTGCCTGATTTGCTAATTTATCTGCCTTCTTATTCTTTTCCCGCGGAATATTTTTAAGCTCTATTTTTTTAAATTTTTTGCATAAAACCGCTAATTGTTCAAAAAGCATTCTTAAATGTGGTTCTTTAACTTTATATTCACCTTTAATCTGCTTTGCTAAAAGTTCACTATCTAAGTTAATCTTTATTGCTTCCACCCCTAAATTCAATGACTCCTCTAAACCATAAAGTAAAGCCATATACTCCGCCACATTATTTGTAGCCTCACCAATATACTTTCCAAATTCCTTTATTATTTTTTTATTATCCCCGCAAATAATTACCCCTATCCCTGCTTTTCCCGGATTCCCCCAAGAAGCACCATCGGTAAAAATTTCTACTTTTTTTATTCTCATTTCCTATCTTCTTGTTTATCGATTCTCTAATCTCTATTATGTATTTTTATATTTATATATAAAGAATGCGCATACAGTTCTCACAGGTAACAACCTTTTCTCCGATCCTTACTTCGCTGATCACCTGTGGAGGAAGCCCCATATTGCAACCCGAACAGGAATCTTTGATAATCTGTGCCAATGCTCTCCCATTCTTATTTTCCAAAAGGCGTTCATATCTTGTTAAAATGGGCAGGTCAATTTTGGAAACAAATTCACCACGCGAATTCTCCAAGTTATTTAATCTTGTCTTTAATTCCTCTGTTTCCTTTTTTACCCGTGCCACTTCCTCTTCCATCTTTTTTCTCTCTTCTTCTAAAACAACCTTTTCTTTCCCTATTTCCTTATCTAAAATATCTATTACTTCCATTTCTTTAATAATCGCTTCCTCTAATACAGAATTATCCGCTTTTAAATCCGCTATCTCTTTCTGCATCGAGGCATATTCCTTATTGGTTTTTACCTGATAAAGCTGAATCTGTAATTTTTTAACATTTTCTTCTTTAGATTTAAGTTCCAATTCTTGCTCTTTAAGTTTAATTTTCTTCTGTTTTGATTTTTCTTCCAATTCTTTAAACAACCTTTCTTTCTCCTCAAAAACCTTAAGAATCGCCTCTTCCTCCCGCGGTTTATCGGCTAATGTCTCCCGCAGGTCATAAATTTCCTTATCAATATTCTGCAATTGAATCAATATCCCCAACTGCTCTTTTATTCCGGCCATCGCCAATCTTATCCTTTTTCTTCAATGGGCGCAGAAGGATTCGAACCTTCGACCTCTGCCATGTGAGGGCAGCACTCTAACCAACTGAGCCATGCGCCCAAAAACTTTTTATTTAGAGTGGGCCCATGAGGACTCGAACCTCAGACCCGCTGATTATGAGTCAGCTGCTCTAACCATCTGAGCTATGGGCCCAAAATAACTAACTAATTATATTACTAAGAGTTGCAAGTTCAGTCTTTTTCTCTGCAGTCTCGCTTTTCACCTCTGGTGTCCAAAAAGTGTCCATTCGCTTATTCAAAATGTCCACTGCCCGCTTCTTATGGTCTGGTGATAGATGGCTGTATCTAAGGGTCATTTCTAAGGATTTATGCCCCATTAACTCTCTTACAGTATTCAAATCTACTCCTGACATTACCAATTGCGAGGCAAAAGTATGTCTTAAATCGTGAAACCGAAAATTAATTATACCAGATTTCTTTAAGGCTGTATAGAAAGATTTTCTGACATTCCCATAAGGCTTGCCATCCGGCTTACAAAAGATATAAGGACTCTCCGGATGTTTTCTAACCCTTATAAGAGCAGTTTTGACCTGTTCATTCATAGGAATTTCTCTTTTCTCACCATTTTTAGTATTGAGGAGATAAATTATCCCTCGTGTAAAATCAACATCGTGCCATTTAAGTCCCAAAATCTCTCCTTTACGCATACCGGTATTTAAGGCAACTACTACGATTGGTCTTAAATACTTATTACAATTCGCCAGTAATTTGATTATCTCTTCTTTCTCTAAATAACGAAGCCTCTTATTATTTTCCTTAAACAATTTTACCTTCTTTACCGGATTCTCTTTAGCCTTACCCCATTCAATAGCCCGATTAAACATAGACTTCAAACAGGCTAAATTCCTATTCACAGTTGCCGGAGAAACTTCTTTAACTCTCTCTGCCTTAAATTTCTCAACCGATAATGGGGTAATCTCATAAAGGTATTTACCGGAGAAATATTTCTTAAGAGCATTTATATTGTGTCGGTCAAATCCCCTCCAGGACTTATTATTTGGCTTACAATGTAACTCTAAATACTCCTCAGCAAAATCCTCAAATTTAATCTTCTCTTCTCTCCTAACATCTAAAAATTTCCCCTCGGCAATCTCCACTCTTCTCTTCTTTAGCACTGTTTCCGCCAGCCTCTTACTGGGTCCAATCTTTTCCCTCTTACGTTTGCCCTGAACATAATAATCTATATACCAATTACCTCTCTTTAGGAATATACCCATCTTACCTGCCTCCTCTCTGTTTATTCCTCCACTGCTTCCAGCACCAGAGAAGTAGATTACTGATGCTTCTTTCTTCCTTTTCAGCGTCTTGTTCAAGCATCTTCTTATCCTGCTCACTAATCCTTAAGTTTATCTGCTTTTTCTTTACCATAGCCACACTTATATTATAATATTTGTATATACATTGTCAAGTTAATTCTTTCACCCTTTTATCCTTTAACCATTTCTCTATCTCCATTATATCAAATTTTAACAATCTGCCCAACTTTAAATACGGGATTCTCCTCTGGCAGACCCAGACATAAAGCGTCCCTTTGTTTACATCTAAATACTGGGCCAAATCATCTATACCTATAAACCGTCTTTCCATTATCCAATCGTTTATTTATAAGTCTTCCTTTCTAAAACTATCCTCTCCACCTTATCCAATCTCTGCTCAATATCTTCAATCTCAATGCTCTTTAGAACATGGGTAATAATATCGTTGCAGGCTAATCTTCTTACTTCTTCCCTCTGGGCATCCGTTAGTTTAATCAACTCCTCAACTGCCTTAGTAATCGCACTTTTTAGCCTATCTAAAGCACTCCGAATAACCTCATCCCTTTGTCTCTTTAACTCCGCTTTAAAATCCTCATCCTTTAGCCACTTATAGAAGGTGCTTCTGGATACTTTCGCCTTAGAAGAAGCCTCCTCAATGGAAGCGGAGTTAATGATATGGCTTATAGCCATCAATTGCCGGTTAGTTAATTTCTTCAATTCTTCCTGCATATTACCCCCTTAAATCTGTCAAAATTTGATTAATTTTGTTTATAATTCCTCAATTTCTTTATAAAAGAGGGTATTTCCTCTTTCTCTCCTTGCTTCTTCTCTGGATATTGGAGATATAACTATTATACGTGGTTCGTAATCTTCTCCATATTTAGCCTTAAGGCGTTTAAGAATCTCCTCTTTATTATCGTCTTGATAGAGGATAAGCATAAAAGGAGCAAAGTCTTTACTCTTTTCCCCAACCTTTCCCTCTATTTTCTTTATCCTTGATTCCAAAGACATATTTATCACCTCCTTTTACCCTACCGTGTAGTCTACATTATTTTTCGTCTTAGATATTGTAGACTGGATGGTAGGGTAGACTGGTATAATTAACTTGTTCCTTCTATCATCCGGGTCTTGCTCTTGGACTATCAGCCCGGTCATCTCTAACATTGGAATAATCTCCCGCCTTAATTGCCACTCCGCTATGGGTCTATTGTAAATCCTTAAATACCCCTGCATAATCTCCTTTCGGTTTAATCCTTGCTGTTTTTCCTGATAGAGAGGTAAAATTACCTCTTCAAAAACCTTGAAGATATAAGGAGGAAGATTTAACTCTTGGCTAAAGGATATTTCCTCCCAGAGCCTAAAGCCTTCTTGCATATCCTCATCGGAGGTTAAAATCACATCTAAATCCTCTGTCGTCTCTCTATGCCAGAGATTAAGCAGGGCAAGGCTTTTAATTATAGAAATCAACCTTCTTACATCTCTCTGGTGCCGAGGTTTTAAGGTCTTATGTAGAGAAAAAATCTTCCCTCTATGTATTTGGGATTGTGTATCTTTACTTCTTCTATTTTTTCTTCCTTAATAGCCTTTATTCTCTCAATTAAAAGTTGTCTTTTAGGATTGCTGTTTAACTGCGCTAAATAACTTTCAAAATCTGCCTCTTTCTTCAAGGCCTCTAAAATTCCATCTCTAATTTTCTCTTGAGTAATTTCTGGAGAAAGCAATAAAAATCTTGTGGCTTCTTGCTCATCTATCTTTAATCCTGCTGAACAGAAGATAACCGATGGAAAACCTCTTATAACCACATTTTTAGTTTTTAATCCATATTTTTGGCTTTTATCGGTTATCTTCGTATGGATTTCCTTCTCATCGTGGGAAAGAAGAGGTCTTAGGTGCTGTAAAAGAATGGTGTGAGGCTGGTCTAAAAAGATTAGAATTTTTCGCTCCAAATCAATATAATAACCCTCTAATTCTTTTATAAATTTGCCTTTATCGTGGAAAAAAGCAGTCGGAGAGCAATAACCTACTTTAATTACATCTTCCTTTGGGAAAAGAGAGGCTATTTCAATTGGGATGTAGGATTTACCCGTAGAGGAAGGAGCATTGAAACTGATATTAAATTGACTATTCTCCGTATAGGCTGATAGACAACATAAAAAGGTGATAAGTTTATTTGTATCATCTTGCTTAACAGTTAAACCTAACACTTCCAACAATTCTTGCCTTGAGAGAGGTAAAAACTTCGCTTTTAGATGTTCTCTGTTTCTGCGAATCAATTCCTCATCTTCGATTTCCTTTTCTACCCTTTGAAATTCTTGCTCTAAAGTTTTCTCATCCATCTCTATTCACCTCCTTGTTAGATATGCAACTGCTTCTTTAAAATCATAATTTAAAGCCAACTGGACGAATTTTACTACATCACCTCCTTGATTACATCCGTAACAATAAAAAGAGTTAGTCTCTGGGTAGATGTAAAAACTGGGATGTTTTTCTGGATGGAAGGGACAGAGGGCAGTATAATTTCTACCGGATTTCTTCAACTGGAGAAAGGAAAAGGCAATATTTAAAATCGGAGTCTGGCGGGCGAGCCCTACTTCTGCTTCAAAGTTCTTTATTTTTCCCTCAGGCTTATCCGAAGCGATGAGTTTTAAGCGTTTTAACCTTTGAATATGGTTTATTGCTTCAATTAGCCTCTCATCTACCAAAACTTTAAGTGCTTCTCTCCAGAACCATCTACCAAACTCATCTTTAATCTCTCTTATTTCTTTAAGAGCAGGCTTAACTTCTGTCTGGAGAATTTTTTCTTTTACTTCTTGCCATTCCTTAATTTTCTCTGAGAAAAGCTTTTGGGCTTCTTGGGAAGAAGAGAAGAAGGTCTGAATAAGTTCTCTATCGGTTAGATTGTGATGGTAATATTTGGGTAGGATTTCCTCATACCTCCCTAAATCCTCATCAAAATAATATTGTCTTTCCATCTCAATCTCCTTTCATTTTCTTGCATAGAGCCTATCTTTTAAAGAACGGATAGCCTCCGCATAGGTAGAGGCATCAATTGGAGCTTCCCTTTGCCAATACTTTTTAGATAATTCCTCAGCTAATTCTTTATTCTCAAAGACAAACCAGTAAAACCTATCTTCTTTCTGTAAATCAAGTAATTTTAAGCGGTTAGCATAAAGGAAAGATGCCTCATAGAGGTCTTTGGTCAGAAATACATCGTTTTCCTTCATCATTCTCTTTTTCCACCCTTTCCTCATCATCCCATTCTTTTAATAAAGAGAAAAAATCCATCTAAATTCTGACAAATCTCCTTATATTCCTCTTCGGAAATAGGCTTACCATATAATTTAGACCAGATTTCCATAGGTGAACTGTTTGGGTTATTCATATTTTCCCATCAATATAGAATCAATAGTAAAAAACTTGACATTTTTTTATAATAGATTTAAAATAAAAATGTTATAAAAAATGGAGGAGGGAGATGGATAAGAAGAAATTTAACGAAGCTATTCAGGTAGCTATACGAATAGTTATAACAGAGGTATTTCTTAGAGATTGGGAAAGCAATAATGGAGAAGGAATAAAAGCACATTTAAGAATAATAAAAGCGGAAATTGAAAATCACCCGAAATATAAAAAGTTAGAGAGATATTGGCCTAGAGAAGATAAGAAAGAGGAATTAGATAGTCTTGTGAATGAAATAGCAGGAGATTATTACTGTAAAAGTAAAGAGTGGATAAAGAATCCGAAGATAGAAACTTACCCTGACACTCATTTTATAATAGAGGGAAAAATTTCTGAGTTGCTCTCTGAGGAGAAATTAAAAGATAGATATGAGTGGGAAGGTGAGAGGCGGAAAGAAAAATTGGAAAAAGAAAGGGGAAAGAATTTTTTAGAAGAAACTTCCTTTGTGCCTTCTACAATTCCTCCCCCGTCTTTAGAAGACAGAAAGGTAAATGAAACTATAGAAATATTAATACAGACGCAACTAAAACCTTTAAAGGATTTATACGAAAAGATAAAGATGCTTAATGATAAAAAAGTAGTTCGTTTAATAAAAGACGATTTTTATCGACACGATAGAAATAACCTGAAAGAACTATTAGATAATATCCTAAAAGCTAAATCAGTATATCAATTGGCAAAGGAAAAGAAAGCCGATTTTAGAAAATTACTTTATACTTTAAAAACCATAGGATTCCCCTTGTTAGAGAAAAGCAGAGGAAGGGGTTTTTATATCATAACTTATAATGCTCTACCATTTTTTGAAGAAGTCTTCTCCATGATAAAAATAATGTGGGAGATGGAAGAAAATTATAAAAAATGGCAAGAATTCTTTAAGAAAGAATATGGATGGGAGAAAAGTAGGGTAACTAATTTTATGAAGAGAAGAATTCAGAATAAGGTTGTTCCTCCTTGTTTTTTTGATATTTTTCCTCCCGATTGTTTCTCTACTCAGCATATTTCTAATTTTATTATACACAGAAGTAAACAGATTATGAAAATGTTTGAACTCTTTGAAAAGATTACAAAGAAAAGATTAGCAGTAGACTTTACACATGATAAAATAAAAAGAGAATTACAGAAGATATGCTCCAGTCAAATTTAGCACCTTGTTAATAGTGAAAGCAGATAGCGGATGAAAAAAATTAATGTAGACTGAATGGTGGGGTAGAGATTTATTCTATCTTGCCATTTCCAGCAATTCGTGATATAAAAATTCTTGCGGAATCTCTAATAAGATAGTTCTAAATTCGTTGATGAAGGGCAGCCAATTAGAACGATTAAGCCCTTTGGCAACTAAGTCAAAGGGCTTTCTATATGTGGGATAAAGACTTCCGTCAAGTAGGGTGCAGTTCGATAGGAAGGAGAAACGTCCCCTCAAATTCCAAGCAACTATTAATTGTTTTTTATTCATTTAAACTTTACAAATTTAGGAACTAATACGTATTCTAACATTTGCTCTATCATTTTCTGGATTCTTTTGTTTTTTTGTTCTTTCCAATAAACTGTTAATTTACCTTTATGTTTTGACCAAAATCTGTGCCACCTCATATTTTCAGTATCGCCTGGAACTGGCTCAAAAGATGCACGATGGTGCATATATAATCTGTCTTTAATCCGCTTTCCTTCTCCGATATAAAGAATTTTATTTGATGCATTTTTATATATGTATATACCGCCTTTATTACCAATTTTATTTTTAATTGTTTGTCTAATCTTTTTCCATTCGTTTTTGTTCTTTTTAATATGATTTATTTTTAAGGTATGCCAAAGAGTTTTATTAATTGGAAGAAAACCAATTTTTTTAAGGCAGGCTTTAATTTCTTGTTTCATAACCTATTTTTATCACAAGCAACAATTAATTGTTTTTTATTCATTCAAATAACCTTGAGTATTCTTTCTTTATTAATTCCAATACGCTATTATGCCACGTATACCAGTAGATAACACGAGATTCGTCACCTTTGATTGCCAAAGGAATATGCTTTACGTCAATGTAAAGCAGTTCTCTCATCCCGGCTATTAAGTTACCGTACTTTTCAAAATCTTCCTCTGATAAAGCCATAAGCAAATTGTGTAGCCTACGGCCTAATTGTTCAGTTCTTTTTAATACCTCTTTTTCGTTTTTAATGCTATATTTTGTGTAGGTATCTGGGTTCGGAGGATTAATGAGAACGCTCTTAAATTCCTGATATAACTTCTTCACATATTCATCGTCTAATGTTATCCCTGATAATTTTTCGATTTCCTTCTGGTCTGTCCACGCTTGCAAGCCGGTTCTCATATCCTCAATTTCTGCCTCAAATATAAGCTCAAAGAAATCTTTGGTTTCCGCAAATAAAGAAATGGGCAATAGAAGCAATATTAAAATTGGTAATAATGATTTTATTATCCCAGCAACTATCAATTGTTTTTTATTCATTTCTCCAGCCACCCTTTAACCTTCCCATCTTTCAAATAAAAAGTAATCGTATCTCCGGCCTTCTCCGTCATCCAGTTGCTATAAGTAATCCACTCCTCGTTACCTCTGCTATAATAACCTTTTTGTGT
>JAMWCW010000009.1 GCA_023819145.1 Candidatus Omnitrophota bacterium | reverse complement strand
GAGAAGATTAAAACTTATGAGCAAGGTACCTTTGAATTAACTGCAGTTTTGAGAGAAGAAAAAGCGAATTGTTTTGGCTATAGTCAACTTTTTTATGTTTTAGGTAAGAGCATAGGTTTAGAGGTAGAAATAATTTCAGTTTTTCCTACGCACGTAGCAAATTTGTTTGAATTAGGTCATGGCTATACAATTTTAGATTTAGCCCCTGATATTATTTATCAGGGTCCTGTTTTTATCTGGGAAGAAATTTATGAAAAGGTTTCCCGATCATTATGGCGTTTAAAAGAAGATAATCCCTTAAATGATATATTAGGAGGATACAAATTAATCGAAAGAATAAATGATGATGGTATAATCGCAGCCAGATATTTTAGCTACGGATTTAATGAGGCGATTTTGGGTCGTTTCAAACAGGCCATAGCGTACTACAACCAGGCTATTAAACTTGACCCAAATGATTGTACCGTATATTACGAACGTGGTAATTGTTTGGCAGAATTAGGTATGCATAGAGAGGCGATTGAGGATTACACAAAGGCGATTGGGCTCAATCCTAATTATACTGACGCCTATTTCGGGCGCGGCGCTGTAAAAACTGCATTAGGTTTATACGATGATGCCCTCAATGATTACACAAGGGCTATTGAGATTCAACCTGATTATGCAAAAGTTTATGTTGCTCGGGGCTTAGTTAGGTTTTTCAACCTTTATCAAAAAGAAGAGGGATTAGCAGATTTTAGAGAAGCATTGCGCTTAGACCCGAAGTTATCTGAGCAGTTTCCTAAAGAAATACGAGCATTATTAGATAAATGATAACAGTGAATATTTTATAAAGCGGAAAGGATAAGGTTTAAGATGAAGGTTTTTGGTTTAAAAATTAAATGGTTGGTTATTTTGGTGTTGATTATCTTTTCTTGGCAACCAGCTTTTGCCCGTAGAGTGCATATCATAAATGAGCAGGTTGTTCCATACAGCGTTTTTTTATCTAATAGGGAATTACCATCGTATCTGGAGAATCTTTCTTCCTCTAGCTGGCATTCCCGCACTGCAGTTATACCTCTTGGCAATGGTCTAGTGCAGGCGTTTAAATTCTTAAGAAAAGGAGAATCTTTGGCTGAATTAGAAAAGGAAGCAGAAATGTTACGGGAATTGAACACCAGGGGTTTAGATTTTGTTCCATTTGTGATAAGCGAAAATGGCATCTTTATCTTTAAATACCAAGGTAAGCTCCACGGAGAACCAACTGTTGTAGATAGTTCCTACCAGTATATAACCTATATTGCACCTGAGGATTATTTTATTTATCCTGAGGATATAAAAGATGTCGAGAAGATGAAAGAATGTGCTCTGCGTTCCATAACCCAATTTGCCCGTTTACTTCAGGTAGGTTACTTGCATAAATCGCTTTCTCCGCTAACCCATGAACGAGGTTCCGGCAGAAAATGGTTTTGGAATTATTATCCCCTCGGCGGCATAGAAAAGCTTGCAGAAAATTTGTGTTATTCCAATATAGGTCTATCGGGCTTAAGGGATTTTGCCCATGTTTCTAAAATTGACCCTTATGATTACCTTTATTTTTCCGTTGGCCAGGCAATCTGCGAGTGGGTGATTACTTTAACCTATCACTCGCTCAGGAACGGTTTTAGCGATAGAGAGATATCTAATATCTTAGAAGAAGGTTTTAAGAGTTATCTGGCAGAATGGGGGTTAAATGGTTATATTGTGGATGAAAATATAGATAAATTGCAAGATTTTATCGGTTTATTTAGAGAAGAAATAACTGCGAATACCCTCTCTTCTGTTGCTGATGGAGGAAAGCCTACAGTGGATAAATTGAGCGATTTTATTAATAATATATTAGTTAAAAACCGAGAATCTCAAGCCTATAGGCAGTTAGAACTCCGGAGTTTAAGGGTAGAAGATATTGCGACCGGTAATTTGATTAATCCGCGGTTTACAGTGATGGAAGGAGATTATATTTATGTTGCTGATGCGGGTAAAGGATGTTTAGTTAAAATAGACTTACACAGTGGCCTATCTCAAGATATTGCCCCAGGGAGCTTGAGCGATCCTGTTCATATGGTATTGGAGGATAATTTTATGTATGTAGCTGATTGGGGAAAGCAGTGCCTCGTAAGAATAGACTTAAGCAATGGGATGTTTCAAGATATTGCCCCCGGAAGTTTACTTGATCCGTGTTCAATGGTAAAAAATGGTAATTTTATCTACGTGGCTGATGCTGGAAAACAGGGTTTGGTAAAGATAGATTTAAACAACGGTGGATATCAGAATATTTTTCCGGGGAGTCTGATTGAGCCTCGGCAAATGATAGGAAAAGAAGGAGTTGTTTATGTAACGGATTGGAGAAAAGGTTGGTTGGTGAGAATTGACTTAGAAAGCGGTGAATGCCGAGATATTGCTGCTGGTAGTTTGGTTACACCTCAAGATATTGTTGTAAAAGAGGGGATCGCTTATTTGGCCGACTGGGGAAAAGGATGCCTGGTGAGGGTTGATTTAGAAAGCGGTGACTATGAGGATATTGCTTGGGGAAGCCTGATTAAACCAGAAGAGATGGTTGAGATAGATGGGATTATCTATGTAATTGATTTACAAGATAATCACCTGGTAATAATTGATTTGCTAACAGGCGAGTATAAAAATATTGCTTTTGGCAGTATAGTCAGACCTCAGGGTGGTATGCTTGAAAAAGATGGCATTATCTATGTGGCTGATGCGGTAAGGAAAAGTATCGTAAAGATTTCTTTTCCTTAGATAAGAGATAATATTTTAGAAATGTTAAAAATAGATTGGATTCTTTTTGTGATCTATGGTGGAAGATTATTTCACAAGAAAAGGCAGAAATATGTTTATAATTATTATCATTTTTACTTTCGTATTTAATTGTGGATTAGGATTCTCAGATACAGTAAACAAAGTATATGAAATTCCATCGGATATACCTATTTCTTCTATTACTGCAGAGGATAACCAAGAATATATTTTAAACCTTGAGGGAATGTCCTTTACTATGACATATGTCGGGAGAAATTTTCCTGATTTAAGGGCAAGAGAAACATTGTTGGAAGAAGAATTAGAAACTTTATTTTACTATGATACCGCCGATAAAATACTTACACTTACTGAAGAAATAACCCGCTACTCTTCTATTTTTGACATTTCTGCGGAAGGTTTAATACCTAAGATTTTTAATTCTGATTTTGTTTGCAGGCCTTTAAATACATTACTTAATAATAAAGATGCTACTTTAGAGGAATTAATTTTTGTTCAAGCCCTTGCCCTTAGGGCGGCAGGAGATGATGTGCGTTTGGTTACAGTCCCAACTGTTACCGAAAAAGGCATCCGAGCGATGACTTTTGTGGCCTATAAAAAACCGGAGGAAGAAAAATGGCAGTTTATGTATAATCCTCTTTTGGCAGAATTTATCCAAAAGGATAAACTTATAACTTCAGCAAGAGAGGTAAGAGATTTAGCACTAAACACTAATAGTCGCTATCCCGCCTACGCAATTATTCCTGATTTTTCCTATCTTGTCCTGCGGTTATGGGGAAAAGATGTTGATGGGGGATACAAATTTAATCAGGGTGAAAATTTCAAAGACAATCTGATAGAAAACTTCCTTACGGCTGCAAGAGAAAGCGGTATCCAGATTGGTGGAGAACAGAATTTAAGAAAGTTTGAGCTTGAAGAAATTAAAGCTCTAGCCTTTGCTCTTCAATTGCTCCCGAAAGACATACTCAAGGCAGTAAATCGCATAAGATTTTTGGAAGGTAGTTATTCAGATTTTATCTACCCCGGGATACCGAGTATTTCTACAGGATTAGCCTTTTATGTTGATTTTTTATTCTTTGGCATGTCTCAGATTGACCTGTTTAAGTCAGCAAGTGGTTATATATTAGTTCATGAAATTGGGCACATCTTTGAAGATTTTGTAGGGGGTATTAATTTCTACAAAAATGGTTTCCGTGGAGATGTCGAATTCTTGGAATCTTTTTACAATAGTAAATCAAGGAATTTAAGTGAGACGATTATTTTCCACGAGACCTTTGCAGAGATGTTCTCCCGTTTTGTTACTACTCCAGAATTGTTGAGGGCTTACGTTATCAAAGAAATAGAAAAGGGTAATCTTTTGCCACTCTATAATTATTTATTGCTAAAAGAGCGTGTGTTTCTAAATACCGAATACGGTGATACATGTATAAGTAGCATATGGCGGACTAAGGAAGATGGCAGAGAATACATCTGCTATAGAAAAAATTCCAGTGATTACTGTCTGGTCTATTAGTTACTCTAGTTTATTAATAAGAAAAAGATGAAAAAAATTAAGATAAAAACCTATTGTTTTTTAATTTTGAGCTTATTATTTTTATGCACTTTTTCAACTGAGGCAAGACGGGTAAAGGATATTGAAGCAAAAACTTCCTTACACCAGACGCTTCTTGCTATCGGCTACGAAGAGAAGGTAGAAGAAATTATTGCTTTGATAAAGGAGGTTTTTCCTGATTTGGAGGAACTAAAGACATTACCTGTTGAGGAAAGAATTGAACAACTGGCTTTGATGATAAAGGAGAAGATTAAAACTTATGAGCAAGGTACCTTTGAATTAACTGCAGTTTTGAGAGAAGAAAAAGCGAATTGTTTTGGCTATAGTCAACTTTTTTATGTTCTGGGTAAAGAGATTGGTCTGGAGGCAGAGATAATTTTAATTTATCCTAACCACGCTATAAATTTAATAAGAATTGGTTCTCAGTTTGTGATTGTGGATTTAACCGATGATTTCTTAGATATTAGAGGAATAACAGTTTTTTGGCGAGAGAATTATGTCCAGGATGGTAATTTATGGCGGTTTAGAGAAGGGAGGGGTTTGTCTGGGAAATACAATTTGGCTGCACGTTTGAACGAACAAGAGATCGTTGCTGGCAGGCATTATAACCGTGGAGTTGCCAGACATGACTTAGGTTATTTTGCCGAAGCGGTTATTTACTATACAAAAGCTCTTGAACTTAAGCCCGATTTTTCTTTCGCCTTTTGCAATCGCGGAGTTGCCAGAGTGCAGTTAAAACAGTTAGAAGAGGCAATTTTAGATTTTACAAAAGCTATAGAATTAAATCCTACTTTAGCGGAAGCTTTCTACAATCGCGGTATTGTAAGACATGATTTAGGGCAGTTTATGGAAGCAATAAGCGACTATACAAAAGCTCTTGAACTTAAGCCCGATTACGCATTGGCATTTTTAAATCGTGGTATTAGTTGGTATAAACTAGGACGATATTTAGAAGCAATGAATGATTTTGATAAAGCCATTGAACTAAAACCTGATTATGCTTTAGCGTTTTTAAATCGGGGAAACTTGAGAGTTAAATTAGGCCAATTGGAGGAAGCAATTTCAGATTATACAGAAGCGCTTGTCTTAAATCCGTTTTTAGCCTCAGCTTTCTCCGCACGCGGACTAGTGCGCTATAGGTTAGGTCAATTTGAAGAAGCGATTCAGGATTTAAAAACTGCTGTTTTATTAAATCCCGATTTATATGATTTACTTCCTCAGGAAATAAAAGAGTTACTCAGAAAATAAACTGAATTTTGATGATCAGAATTATACGCGGACTATTTCAAACAAGTCTATCAGGAGTATTATCAGCGTACGCGTGAGTATATGCGGTTACACGAAGGAAAATAGAATAATGAATAGTTTTATACTTAAGATAACAGGAATTGTTTTTTTAAGCGTAATTTTATTTCCTCTTGGGACTTTAGAGGCAAGACGGATAAAGGATATAGAATCGGTAACTTACTTACAGAAGACACTTTTCGCTATTGGCTATGAAAAGGAAGCAGAAGAAATCGTTAGTTTGATAAAAGAGGTTTTCCCCGAATTGGAAGAACTAAAGACCTTACCTGTTGAAGAGAAAATTGAACAATTGGTATCGATGATAAAGAGTGTGGTTGGAATTTACCAGGAAGACATGTGTGATTTAATCAATGTTTTGAGAGAAAAAAGAGCAAACTGTGTAGGCTATAGTGAACTCTTCTATATTCTGGGGAAAGAAATAGGGTTAGAGGTAGAAATAATTTTGGTTTCTTCGGAACATGTAGCCAATCTAATAGAGTTAGAAGAAGGATTTATGCTTTTAGATTTGGCTGTAGAAGGAATGTTTTATGGTAAAAGTGAGATTTTTAATTGGGATAATACCTACCAATGCGAAGCAAGTATTTGGCATTTGAAAGAAGGTAATTCTTCTTTATTGGATTCTTTACGCAGAAATGGCTATGAGGTTATTCAGCGCTTAGATGAGCGAGGAATATTAGCTGTAAGGTATTGTCATTATGGATCTGCTAGAGGCAAATTAGGTTTATATCAAGAAGAGATTGCAAATTATACCCGGGCAATTGAGCTAAATCCTGATTATTATATAGCGTATTACGACCGTGGAGTTATTTTAGAAGAATTAGGTTTGCATCAGGAGGCAGTTTTAGATTTTAACAAGGCTATTGAATTAAATCCTTATTTTGCTGAGGCCTACTGCGGTCGCGGAGTGTCAAAAAAAGAACTAGGTTTATACAAGGAAGCAATTAGCGATTTTAACAAAGCTATTGAACTTAGTCCCCGACTTGCTTCTGCTTATTCTAACCGCGGTAGTGCATACTTTAAATTGGGGTTATATGATGAAGCAATCAGCGACCTTAACAAAGCCATTGAACTTGAACCGGATAATGCGTTAGCTTATTGCAATCGGGGGAGCGTTTTTGAAGAATTAGGGTTTATTCTAGCGGCAGTCAGTGATTATACCAAAGCTATTGAGATTCAACCTGATTATGTAAGAGCTTATGTTGCTCGGGGCTTAGTTAGGTTTTTTGACCTTCATCAAAAAGAAGAGGCATTAGCGGATTTTAGAGAAGCGCTACGCTTAGACCAAAAATTATATGAGCAGTTTCCCCAAGAAATACAGGAATTGTTATCATCGTCGCTAAAAGAGGGTTAGTTTTTTAGAATTAAAGAGAGGAGGTTAATATGAAGAGGAATAGATTGTTAGAAGTAGTGTATTTGGTGCCTATTTTTTGTTTTATGGTTTTTAAGATAGATTATGGTTTTATAGACTATCAATTACGGCGGATGCGAACCGCAAAAGCAGATGCTATAAACATAACCTTTAATCCCACAAAGCACATTTATACGGTTAATGGAGTGAAAACTCCTTCGGTTACAACCATTCTGGGGATTTTAAATAAACCTGGCTTATTAAACTGGGGCATACGGTTGGTGGTGGAGTATTTGGCAAAAAATAAGATAGTTCCCGACCCTACGAAGAGTTATCAGTATTTACGATTGGCAATGAATGCTCGAGATGAAGCTGCAGATACGGGGACTAAAGTTCATTCAGCAATAGAAAAATATTTAAGGAATGGCCAACCTTCTTCTTTTTCTCCTCCGCAAGAAGCAGGAACTGCCTTTAGCGCATTTTTAAAATGGCTAGAGACAAACCACTTGGAGCCGGTGGCTTTAGAGGGCGTAGTGGTTTCTTTAGAACATGGTTATGCTGGGACTTTTGACATGTTAGCAACAGTTGATGGCACGTTGTGGTTAGTAGATTTTAAAACCGCTAAAGATTTTTTCGCAGAGTATGTAATGCAACTATCCGCATACAAAGCGGCGATAGAGGAGATGGGTGGATATTGGGTTAGAGAAGGAGAAAATTATGTTTTTAAACCACTTTTAGTTCCCATAGAGACTGTGGGTATTTTAAGATTGGATAAAGAGACAGGAATGCCTCATTTTAAAGCGTATAGTGAGGAGGAATTAAGTCAGGCATTAGAGAAATTTATTGCCCTGAGTACTTATTACCATCTTAATCAGCAGACAGCGGGAAATTCTTCTCCCTAAACTTATATTGGGAGATGGGAAGGATTCATATGGGACTAAGATTTAAGAGAAATATCATTTCAGATATTGTTTTCTGTATGGCAACGCTTATTTTTTTTATGAGGTCTATTGAGGCAAGACGGCTAAAAAATATAGAATCGGTAACTTCCTTACAAAAGACGCTTTTCGCTATCGGCTACGAAGAGGAGAGAGCAGAAATTGTTAGTTTGATAAAAGAGGTTTTTCCTGATTTGGAAGAACTAAAAACATTACCCGTTGAAGAGAAGATTGTGCGACTGGTCTTGATGATAAAAGAAAAAATTATTCCTGACGAAGAAGCAAGAATCTTTGATTTAATAACACTGTTTAAGGCAAGAGAAGCCAATTGTTTAGGCTATAGTCAACTTTTTTATGTTTTGGGGAGAGAGATAGGTTTAGAGGTAGAGGTAATTTCTGTTTATCCTGCGCACATTGCCACCCTAATAAGATTAGACTCCGCATCTTGTCTAATTTTAGATTTGATGCGTAATTACCAGAGCCCTGTTTTTGTCTGGAGAGATAATTATGAGCCTCAAAGTGGTATATGGCTTTTGAAAGAGCGAAGTATCTTCCATAAAATTTTCCAAAAAGTATCAGGTAAAGTTGGATTGTCAAGAGACTATAAATTTATTTATATTCTTTATCCTCAAGGGATATTGGCTGCTAGATATGTAAGCAGTGGTTTTGATAAAGCGGAAAGAGGAGAATACACTGAGGCCATTAACGATTATGAAAAGGCACTTATCCTTGACCCCGGGCATGAGGAGGCTTTTTATAATTTAGGGGCTTTAATGGCGGAATTAGGTTTATATGAATCTGCCATAAAGAATTTTGATGAGGCAATAGCATTAAATCCCTATGACTATAATGCCTTCTATAACCGCGGGCTTGCCAAAGCCAAATTAGGAAGATTTAAAGAAGCACAAGAGGATTTTGAAAACGCGAGTTATCTAAGGCGGTATATTATTTATTTGTGATGCATTAGCTAAGTTAACAGTCCATTTCTTAAAAGGAGGTAGGTATGAAAACAAAAATTTTTTTGGGATTGGCTATGTTAGCGTTGGTTTTAGGTTTGACATTTAAGATTATAATATCAGAGCAGAGTGTAATTTGTAGAAGGATAAAGGATGCTAAGGTAAGTTACGATGGATTATCTCAGTCGGTTGTTATTATACCTGTATTTATTACGCATATACTTCCTCCGGGGTTCAGCGATATTAGTCCGTTTAGTATAGTTTATGTCCGCATACCTGTAAGCGATAGATTGGGTTTTATTGCCCGGCTCAAAGGTTGGCTTAAGGGAGAGATTACCTTCAGAGAGTTTTTGGGTAAAGAGGCAAGTATTCTAAAGAACAATGATGAAGAATTCCCAGTAGAGGATGCGAATTTGGATTATCTGATCTTAGAAGAAGAAGTTCTTGCGCGGTTGCTTAGTGGGGGAGCGCAAATGGGGATTCCTCCTGCTTGGTTCAGATTATGGTGGAGTAAACATGTGCCGTAGAATTTATTTATTCCCGCTCTTGACGAATATGTTACGAGATAACTTTGGTGGTAAATATCTTAAATAACCATAACCGCATAAATTAATGCTCCGCCTGAAAGTATAAACTCTTTACAAATAACTACCACTTAATATTAAAAGTAAGGCATTATTAATAATTATATCGGTCTAAGTTAGAAAGGAGGTTGAGACGTTAAAGAAGGCGGTTGTTACGCTGGTGTTGTTAGTAGTGTGTTTGGTTATCCAGGTTTATCAGTTTACAGTCTATGCAGGTTATTGGGATGAGGATTTTCACCAGTGTGCTTCCGCTTATCCAAAGTAGCGAGGCTACAAAAGCGACTAACCCTTTTCTGGGTGATAAGGAGAAATATCTGTTGCCCATTCCTAAAGGTGGAATTGAATCTTTGTTACCGAAGGGATTAAGGGTAATTTCTCAAGCATTTGTTCCCGCAGGAGTAAATCCTGCTTACAAAATGTGGGAGATTTTTTTTGAGAACAGTTATTCTCATCAGACAGGTACTCTGCACATTGATACGAATAGAGGCATAATTACACCTGTAGATCAGAAAAGGGCAATTGCCGGGGCAGTCATCGGATTTAGATTAGACCTGAATAATTTTCCAGAACTTGCCCAAGCAAAATACTTTGCTTTTTATGTTTATCCCAATAGTGATAGGGTTAATCTTGATTTAGAATTTACCTTCAGTCAAGATATTAAAGCACAAGGTAAGTCGCAACTGGTTTCGCCAGTTTACTTTACTAAGCGAGTATTAATGGGTAGATTACCCAATCCTTTAAAAGAAGAAGATAGTCCAAGGTTGGTAGTAGTAGATTTGGATAAATTAAGGAAGTTTTCTCAAGATAAACTTTCCTATATCACGATTTCTTTTAACAACGGACCGTGGGATCCTTCCCGCTTCCGGGATGATATTCCCGCTGTCTTGAGTGATCTCGTGTTCATCGGTGCGGAATAAAGAATCTCCTCAATAAAAACCACCCCCCAAAAAAAGTGAGGGTTTTTTATATCTGCTCCTATCTTGACGACACCCCAAAGAGGTGTTATATTTTATTTAGCACTTTATTGATATTAATATCAATAACTTAGATAAGATGAAAGGTTTTAGATTAAGAATATTATTAACTATTCTGCTGGGTTTACTACTTTTCTCAACATCTGTTGAGGCGCGCAGACTACTTTTTGTTTCCGAGAGAAATACTGACAACATCGTTCGTGATTTAGCCTCTGAATTTAACTTAAAGGTTTCTGAATTAATGCCCTTAGTTAAAAATTTAGAAGCAATATCTAACAAGGAAGATTTTTATTATTATCTGGAGAGGATAAGGAAGCTGAGTAAAAATGACCGTTATACCTTAATAGAATTTTTGAAATGCCTCTCTACCTTAAAAGACAGAGAAAAAGCAGATTTAGTATTTGCTCTAATTGAAAGTATGCATCGATTAAGAGCCAGTTCCTATTGTTTAAATTCGGTTCTGAAAGATATATGCGACTTACCTACGGAGCTTAAAGACATTAAGCAGGGATTTGAAACTTTACTGGGGATGTTGATTGAAATAACCCGCATTGACCCCAAAGAAAAAGATGTTCAGCCCGATGCCTATGATTTCTTAAGGCGGTTTAAGGAGGAGGTAATTGCAGAGAACTGGATAAAGTATCCTTACCTAAGAAATAACTTTGTATTTGTGATTACAAAGGTTACCCAGATAATGACAGAGCGCGGGGAGCGATTTTCTTGGGATGCGTTTTCCCAGATTAATATCTTTCTTAATAGAGCGGGAGGAGATTTAAAAGAAACAGAACGGTTAATTAAGGAATATTATGCAGAAATAAAATAAGGGAGTTTAATATGCGTTTAAGGATATCGTGACTACGGCGGATAAGAGGGAGATGAATATAATCCAGTTATTAAAATATGAGGATAGGATAAAGAAGATGGTATTTGTTTGTCTGATAATCAGTACCACGGTTTTATTTTATGCTCCGCCTGCCGCCTCCGCGCGGAGAGTTAAAGGAAAGGCAATGACAGAACATTCGGTTCGCTTGCTTGTAGAAATAGAGCCACAAGGGTGGTTTATAGAAAGAATAAGGAATAAAAAGGAAGACATTCCTCGTCTTATAGAGCTTCCTCTACGCGAAGCAGTAGAGACTCTCTATGATAAGAATATTTTAACCATAAGGTCTTCGGCAGATAGAAACGATATACAATACGGCTTTGCTTATATTGAAGGTGAATTAAACTCACTCTCAGAGGAGAATGGGAGAGAACTTCGTCGCATGGTAAATGAGGGCATAGCAGAAATAGAGGGTGTTTATTTTAGACTTAAGGTCAAGGTTAATACCCAGACAACAGTAGAAATAGTAAGAGATAGTTTTATAAATATTGCCCGGCGGTTTTATTACCAACCACCAATCTGGATTGAGAGAGAAAGATTCACCTGGGAAAGTTTTAAAGAACGGTATCTTATATCTGAGGATAAAGACGTACTTCCTTTTGTGGAAAAGATGGGTTATTACTACGATGCTAGAAGGGGATTTATTTAAGTTTTGAACATTATAAAAAAGTAATAGAACATTATCAAGGAAAGTGAAGCGATGGAGATAAGCTACGCCCAGCCAATAAAATGGGGGATATTTTGTTTGTTAGCGAATCTTTTAATATTTAACCCTTCTGTCTATGCGCGCAGAATAAAGGAGGTTAGGTATCCTTTGGAGATTGTTGAGGTGGTAGGTACTGAGATAAAAAGTATTCAGATAGATTCACAATACAGTTTCTCTTTCCCGGTAAGTTTTTCCTTACATCATGTTTCAGCATATCTTTGGTTAAAAAGTATGATAGAAAAAGGGAGTCTACCCAAAGGATTAACTCTGGTGTATCTTGATGCCCATAGCGACTATTGGGGACATCGAGATACGCCCCAGAGTGCAAACTGGGTGCGTTTTGTGCTTGGTGAGGGACTCTGCAGTCGGGCGCGTTTGTTGTTCCCGAATTGGGCAATAAAAGAAAGAGAAATATTTCGGGAATTTGCATTTTTATCTAAGGAAAAAACAGTATTTCCTGATTTATCTGATATTGATAGTTTAAATGATTTACCTTATGGTGAGACCATAGTGCTTTCCATTGACTGCGATTGGTTTTCCTGTTACGACCCTTTTCATACCGCATCGGGTGAGGAAATTGTAGGCAAAGTAGAAGAGATAGTTAAAGTTTTACGGGAAAAAAATATCCGCATCGCCGCTTTAAACATTGCTCTTTCCCCCGGATATACCACCATGGATAAGGAAGTATTCATTAGAGACACGCTACTTAAAGCGTTCTGGGGATATAGGTAATATACTCAGGATGAATACCGCTAAGAATCTATTGCTAAAAAAGATTAAAATATTTAGGTATTATCGACAATGAATAAAAAATTTATCTGTATTTTTACGGTATTAATTATTTTTATCTCTTGTCCCTTTAGTTATGCCCGGCGTGTACGCGTAGTAAATTATCCTTTAGTAAGATACCGAGTACTGGACAGAGGACTTTCTTATTCGGGCTATGTAAGTAACAAAGGATATCCTTTTCAGTTTGCGATTATAGATTATCCTGAAGGTATCGCCATTTGGCTTAAACAAAAGATACACTGGGGATTTGTAAGCAGTAACCCAACTCTTGTGGTACTCAGTCCTTACCTTGATTACAATCGTTATGGAACTTCAAGACTTAGCAACACCAATTGGCTTAGTTATATTTGCGAAAATAGCCTCGTAGATAAAATTTATGTAGTTTTCCCAAAGTATGTAGAGCAATATCCTGATTGGAAAAATAATTTACAGCGCATGGCTAATGAGGCAAGGGGTATTTACAGTGACCCCCTTTATCTTCTAGAGAGACTTTCTGAATTACCCCGAGGAGATGAATTGGGGAAGGTGGTTCTGGTTATAGATTTGTCATTTTTTTCTAACCGAAAATCTCCTACTTACAAACCAGAATTGGGGGAGATTGTTTTTCAATTAAATAGTATAATATATATACTCAAGGATAAAGGGATTGAGCTTGAGGCTTTGGTTATTTTAGAGTTTCCCGAATTTACTTATAAGGAACACATAAGATTGATAGAAGAGCAATTTTTAGAATTGCTAAGAGATGAGGATTAGAAAGATAATTTTATTAGGGATAGTTAGTTTAATTGTATTATCTTTTAAGCAAAATGCTTTGGCAAGGAGGGCTAAAAAGGTGGACATGGAAAGATACAATCTTAAATATGTTTATGGACCAGTTTCCTCTTGGCGTTTAGGTGCTTCTTTGGGAATCGACCCCATTTCTCAAGAAGACAAGACTTGCAGTTTTGATTGTTTTTACTGCCAAATAGGACCTACCGAAGTTTTTGTAAGGGGAAGAAGTGTCTTTGTTGACACAGAGGAAGTAATCAGGGAAGTAAAATTTGTCTTGGAACACTATTCGGGTAAAATTGATTATCTCACTTTTTCGGGGACAGGTGAGCCCACTTTAGCAAGCAATTTAGGACAAATAGTCAAAGGGATAAAGGATATTACCTCAATACCCATTGCTATCCTTACCAATGCCACTTTATTAGGTCAAAGAGATGTTCAGGAAGATTTAAGAGATATTGATTTTGTCATTGCTAAGATAGATGCCTATGATGAAGAGTCTTTCCAGATTATGAACCGTCCTCATCCAGATTTGAGTTTTACGGCGGTAATAGAGGGGATAAAGGAATTTAGAAGAGTTTATGCCGGCAGAATGGGAATCCAGATTATGTTTACTCAGGAAAATAAACAGGGCGTAGAAAGAATAGCCCAGATAGTAAAAAGTTTAGGGCTTAAACCAGGAGACCAGATTCAGTTAAATACCCCTCTTCGTCCTCGTGTAGATTCTCTCCTAGAAGCACCTGAGATGTTAAGGATAAAGGAAACATTTGATAAGTTTCTCTGGGGAATGGGTTTAGAGATTGTTATGGTCTACGAAGCAGAGCAGGTAGAGGTTTCGCCTATTGGAGAAAGAGAAACTTTACAGAGAAGGGGCGCTATTAAATAGTTATTTCCTTAAATTTACAGAAATTACTTGCCTTAAACTCCCGCCTTATGTTAATATAATGCCTAAAGGAGGAAGTAACCAGATGAAAGAGAAAATTCTGATTTTTGACACAACCTTGCGCGATGGTGAGCAGGCACCCGGCGCAAGCCTGGAGACGAAACAAAAACTGGAAATTGCCAGACAATTGGAACATCTTAATGTCGATATTATTGAAGCAGGCTTTCCTATTGCTTCGCCAGGTGATTTTGAAGCAGTCTCTTTAATTGCCAAGGAGTTAAAGAAACCAATTGTTTGTGCCTTAGCGCGTTCTTTAAAGAAGGATATTGACTCTGCTAAAGAAGCCTTAAAAAAAGCAAAACATCCCCGGATTCATGTATTTCTGGCGACTTCTAAAATACATATGCAGTATAAACTGCGTAAAGCAGAAGAGGAGGTTTTGAGACAGGCAATAGAAGCGGTTAAATATGCGAGAAATTTTACTTCTGATGTTGAATTTTCTCCTGAAGATGCTTCCCGCACCCAAAAGGAATTTTTGTATCGCGTTCTCGAAGCAGTGATAAAAGCGGGGGCAAAAACAGTAAATATTCCTGATACGGTGGGTTACGCTATGCCTCAGCAGTTTGGGGAATTGATTCGTTTAATAAAGGAGAACGTGCCGAATATAGATAAGACAGTTATTAGTGTTCATTGTCATAATGACCTGGGGTTGGCAGTAGCTAATTCTCTTTCGGCGATAAAGAATGGAGCAAGGCAGGTGGAGTGTACCATTAATGGTTTAGGAGAGCGGGCAGGAAATGCGGCAATGGAAGAAATTGTTATGGCAATTAAAACACGTAACGATTTTCTTCCTTTTGCTACCAACATTCGCACAACGGAAATTTATAAAACAAGTAGACTTGTGTCCAGTCTGACAGGATTCGTAGTCCAACCCAACAAGGCAATAGTTGGTGCGAATGCTTTCCGACACGAATCAGGAATTCATCAGGATGGAGTATTAAAAGAACCGCGCACATATGAAATAATGCAGGCGGAGGATATTGGTTTAAAGATAAGTGGATTAGTCTTAGGAAAGCATTCCGGTCGCCATGCCTTCAGTGAAAGATTGAAGAAACTTGGTTTTAGATTATCTGACAGAGAGCTTGAATGTGCCTTTTCCCGCTTTAAGGAATTAGCGGATAAAAAGAAAGAGGTTTTCGATGAAGATATAGTAGCGATTATAGAAGATGAAATTAAACAAATTCCTCCCATTTGGAGTTTAGAATACTTGCACATTGTAAGTGGGACAGATACTATACCTACGGTTACCGTAAGACTGAAGCATAAGAATAAGATAATTCAAGATGCTGCCTCGGGAGATGGGCCGGTAGATGCCTGTTATAAAGCTGTGGAGAGAATTACGGGGATAAAAGGAGAATTGGAGGATTATGCCATAAAGTCGGTTACCAAGGGGAGGGAGGCATTGGGTGAAGTCACCATTAAACTGAGATACCGAGGAAAACTTTTTACTGGTCGCGGAGCCGCTACGGATATAATTGAGGCTTCGGCGAAAGCTTATGTAAATGCGATAAATAAAATTGCTTACAAAGGGTAATAAGACAAGTGAGCTATTTAATTATGAATATTTTCGGGGATATTTGATTTTTGATATTTAATTTTTAAGATATTTATGATTGATTCCCACACACGGCTTTACGGAATAATCGGCTATCCGGTGCACCACAGTTTTTCACCCCTGATGCACAATGCTGCTTTTGCAAAATCCAAGATAAATGCGATTTATTTAGCCTTTGAGGTTGCCCCTGATAATCTTAAAGATGCTCTTTTAGGGATGAAAATCTTAGGCATTTCTGGATTGAATGTTACCATACCCCATAAAGAAGCATGTATTCCACTTTTGGATGATGTTTATCCTACAGCGAGAATTATTGGAGCGGTTAATACCATTGTGGTTAAAGAAGGGAAGTTAGTAGGTTATAATACCGATGGGAGAGGATTTATTCGAGCCCTGGAGACGATATTAAAAATTAGACCCAAGGGTAAGAAGTTTTTTATTCTGGGCGCAGGAGGCGCATCCCGGGCAATAGGTTTTAATTTGCTCCGTGCGGGAGCAAAAGAAATAGTTTTTTATGACCTCGTCCGTTCTAAAGCAGAAAAATTGGTTATTGACCTCAGACTCCATTTTCCTAATAGTAGTGTAGAGCTTGCTGGAAGTTTACCCAATTCGCCTCTTAAGGATTTTGATTGTTTGATTAATGCCACTCCCGTAGGGATGCATAAAGACGACCCTTTGGTTGTTGAACCGAAAGTTTTTCATCCCCGGCTTTCTGTCTGCGACCTGATTTACAACCCTCCAAAAACCAAACTTCTCAAAATTGCCCAATCAAAGCACTTGAAGACGATGAATGGTTTAGGTATGCTTCTTTATCAAGGAGCCATCTCGTGGGAACTCTGGACAGGTAAAAAAGCTCCTGTTTTGGTTATGAAGAAAGTGCTGGAGAAAGCAATATCCAAAAAATCAGCATAATTTTTACTCCTTGCAATTTGCCTTTCTTCTTTTATATAATATAAAAACTATACGGAGAATTGTAATTTGTTTAATTTAAGAGAAATCTCACTATTTAACATTAAACTTTTCGTTTTTATTGTTGGTTCTTTTGTAGGTAGTTTTTTGAATGTTTGCATATCTCGTCTACCGGAAGGAAAATCTATTGTCTCTCCGCGTTCTCATTGTCCAAATTGCCAAAAGACCATTCTTTGGTATGACAATGTTCCGTTTTTGAGTTACTTTATTCTTCTGGGTAGATGCCGTTACTGCGGTAAAAAAATATCTCCCCGCTATTTTTTTGTAGAGTTGTTGAGTGCAAGTATTTTTTTATTCTTTTATATGCGTTACGGCGTTACGACAAAATTTTTTATCTATACAATCCTTTTCTCTTCTCTTCTCGTAGCAGGATTTATTGATTTGAAATACCAGATTATCCCTGATGTTATCTCTGTTTCGGGGATAGTTTTAGGTATATTTTTCAGTTTGTTATTCCCTGAAATTCACAAAGAGGTGTCCGTTTTGCCTGCCTTAAAAAAGTCCTTTTTGGGGCTAATTGTTGGTGGAGGTATGATTTGGTTAATTGGATTCTTGGGTAAATTGGTTTTCAAGAAAGAGGCGATGGGTTTTGGAGATGTTAAACTTATGGCAATGTTGGGAGCATTCTTGGGGGCGGAGAAGATTGTACTTACTTTTTTTATTGCCCCTTTCTTCGGTTTGATTTTTGGTATAATCTCTTTAATGAAGACAAAATCTCATTATATACCTTATGGACCATTTTTAATATTAGGAGGGTTCATTACGCTTGTTTGGGGAGAAAACATCTGGTTACTGATTACCGGCTACTGGTTACTGGGGAAATAAGGGAGGTGGACAATGTTAAGATATTTAACTGCTGGTGAATCACATGGCAAGGGTATGGTGGCTATCTTGGAAGGGATACCTTCAGGTTTGCGAATAATTGAGGATAAGATTGATGTTGATTTAAAGAGAAGAAGAAAGGGTTTTGGTCGGGGGAAACGGATGGAAATAGAGACAGATGAAGTGGAGATTATTTCTGGGACAAGGAAAGGATTTACTTTAGGAAGTCCTATCGCTTTGTTTATTAAAAACAGGGATTATAAAATTGAAGGGTTGCCTCCTTTAATTTTTCCTCGGCCGGGACATGCAGACCTTGCGGGAGTTCTAAAATACGATACCAAAGATGTGCGCAATGTTTTAGAACGTGCTTCTGCCAGAGAGACTTCTGCGCGGGTGGCAGTAGGAGCCATTTGTAAGATGTTACTTTCTGAGTTTAGGATAGAGATAATTAGCCATGTTTTGAGAATCGGTGGTATTGAGGTAAAAAAGAGGAATTTAGATTTTTATAGCATTAGGGAGAGAGCGGAGAAATCTCCTCTAAGATGTATTGACAAAACATCGGAAGAGAAAATGAGAGAAGAGATTGAGGAAGCAATTAGAAAAGGAGATACGCTTGGTGGGATTTTTGAAGTGATTATTTTAGGCGTTCCTCCTGGCTTGGGAAGTTTTATGCAATACGATTTACGCTTGGACGGAAGAATTGCTCAGGCAATTGTTGCTATTCCTTCAGTGAAGGCTTTTGAGATTGGAGAGGGGTTTTTGAATGTGGGTTTTTTGGGTTCTGAAGTTCATGACGAAGTTTATTATGATAAAAGAAGGGGTTTTTATCATAAAACTAATCGCGCAGGAGGGTTAGAGGGAGGATTGAGTAACGGCGAACCGATTATTATCAGAGGGTATATGAAGCCCATTTCCACTTTGATGAATCCTCTGGATTCAGTAAATATAGTTACGAAACAGAAAGCTAAAGCCGCGGTAGAACGAGCAGATGTGTGTGCGGTTCCCGCAGGAGGAGTGATTGCCGAAGCAGTTTCTGCTTTTGAAATTGCCCGTGCGATGCGCGAGAAATTTGGCGGAGATAGTCTTGCGGAAATGAAACTTAATTATAAGAATTATATACAGAATTTAAGAAAATATTAGTTATGAAAAATATAGTTCTTGTGGGTTTTATGGGAACGGGAAAGACAACCGTGGCAAAAGAGTTAGCGAAATTACTCAGATGTGAATATCTGAGTTTAGATACTTTGATTGAGGAGAGGGAGAAAAAACCAATTCTTCAGATATTCGCTGAAAAGGGAGAGGATTATTTCCGTGATTTAGAAAGTAAAGTAGTAAAAGATATTTCTGATAAGGAAAATTTAATTGTTGATGCAGGTGGAGGAGTGGTACTTAGAGAAGAGAACGTCGTTAATTTAAAGAAGAATGGTTTACTTATTTGTCTTAAAGCGAAACCCGAGATTATTTGGGAAAGGGTAAAAAAACATACGCATCGCCCATTACTCAATGTTTCTAATCCTAAAGAGCGTATTGCAGAACTTTTAAGGATAAGAGAGCCTTATTATGCTCGGGCAGACTATTCTTTAGATACCTCTTATTTGACGATAGGGGAAGTGGTAGAGGAAATCCTTAAAATTCTTAAAGAAAAAGATGAGTAATCGCGAAATTACCCTTTTTATCTTTATAGCTTCCTATATGCTCTTTGTTATACTTCCTAAAAAAAGGACCTGGGTTGCCTTAATTTCTGCGTTGACCATTATTTTTTTGAGGATAATTACTTTTAGGGATGCTTTTTTATTGATTAACTGGAATGTCATGGGAATATTTATAGGAACACTTCTAGTTGCCGATATTTTTATGGAGAGTCGGATGCCTGCCTACATTGCGGAAAAGATTGTCAATCGTTCAAAAAATGTTTGTTGGGCAATTCTTTCTCTCTGTGCTCTTACTGGCGTTATTTCTGCCTTTGTTGAGAACGTAGCGACAGTTTTGATTGTTGCCCCCATTGCTTTTTCTTTAGCGAGAAAACTGAAGATGAATCCTGCTAATATGATGATAGCTATTGCTATCTCTAGTAATCTTCAAGGAACTGCTACTTTGATTGGAGACCCTCCCAGCATGCTTTTAGCAGGGTTCGCCAAAATGAACTTTATGGATTTTTTCTTTTATAAAGGTAAACCCAGCATTTTTTTTGCAGTTGAGCTAGGAGCGATTGTTTCTTTCTTTGTTCTTTATTTTATTTTTAAGGGTAATAGAAGAAAGGCTGAAATAACAAATACCGAAAACATACATTCTTGGGTTCCTACTTCGATTTTAATCCTATTGATTATAGCGCTAGCTTTTTCTTCATTTTTGGATGAGAATTTTTCTTATTTAGCGGGAGTAATTTGTTTATTCTTTGGGATAGTTTCTTTAATCTGGAAAAAGTTTTCTAATGAAGGGTCGATTATAGAAGGTTTAAAAACGCTCGATTGGGAAACTTCTTTGTTTTTGATGGGAATATTTATCCTTGTAGGGACGCTACACTTAACCGGTTGGATAAAAGAAATTTCTAAGTTTTTTTCATCTTTGGTAGGTAGTAATATTTTTTTTGGATACAGCGTTTTGGTTTTTAGTGCAGTTTTTTTCTCTGCTTTTGTGGACAATGTGCCCTTACTTGCCACAATGCTTCCCGTGGCTATTTACATGGCAAAGGAGCTTAATGCTAATCCTTCTCTTTTTCTCTTTGGTTTACTTCTGGGGGCAAGTTTGGGAGGAAATATCACTCCCATCGGAGCATCAGCAAATATTGTTGCCTGTGGTTTGCTTAAAAAAGAAGGAATTATAGTAAAATTTAAAGATTTTGTAAAAATAGGGTTGCCTTTTACTCTTTCGGCGGTGATTTCTGCTTATCTCTTAGTTTGGTTTGTTTGGAAATAACCATGCAGAAAATTTGGAGAATTTTGCAACCAGATTCAGATAAGGTTAGTCGTTTGACCAAGTCTTTGGGCATATCTCCCTTGTTGGCACAACTCTTAATAAACCGTAAAATAGATAGTCCTGATGAGGCGTATGCTTTTCTTAATCCTTCTTTTGCGGATTTGTATGACCCTTTTCTTTTTAAAGACATGGGGAAAACCGTATCCAGGATAAAAAAGGCGATAGAAAAAAAAGAGAATATTCTTATTTACGGAGATTATGATGTAGATGGCATTACGGGAACGGCGATACTTATTAAACTTCTTAGGGAATACGGTGGAAGAGTTTTTTATTACATTCCCCATCGCATTGAAGAAGGTTATGGCATAAGTGAAGAAGGGATAAATTATGCAGTGGATAAGAATATTAATCTGGTTATTACGGTTGATTGTGGGATTACCAATGCTTCCGAGGTAGCATCTTTAGCAAAAAGAGGAATTGATGTGGTCATAACCGACCACCATGAACCAGAAGAAAGAAATTTGCCAATACAGGCTTTTGCTATTGTTAATCCTTTATGCCAAGGCGAAACTTATCCGGATAAAAATCTTTCTGGTGTGGGTGTAGTTTTTAAATTGGCACAGGCTTTATTAGATAAAGATGGTTTTTTGGAAATTAAGAAATTATTGGATTTAGTCTGTTTAGGGACTATTGCTGACATCTCTCCTTTATTAGGAGAGAATAGAATTTTGGTGAGATATGGTCTTCTCCAGTTGAATGAAAGTCAGCTTCCTGGCGTTAAGGCACTTATGGAAGTTTCGGCTATAGAAAATAAAAAAATATCTCCTTACGATATAAGTTTTATCTTAGGTCCCCGTATCAATGCCATGGGAAGGCTTGATTCTGCCGAGGCGAGTCTAAAGTTATTTATTACTGAATCCCTTTCGGAAGCGTTGGAGATTGCAAAGGTTCTAGACAATACTAATCGCAAAAGACAGGGGATAGAAGAAGATATTTACAATGAGGCGGTGAGTCGTATTGAAAGAGAGGTTAATTTTAAAGAAGATTTCTCTATTGTTTTAGGAGATGAGAGATGGCATCAAGGGGTGGTGGGAATTGTTGCGTCCAAACTTTCCCAGCGTTATTCGCGCCCGGTAATACTTTTCTCGTTTAAGGATAGCATAGCTTCTGGCTCAGGAAGAGTAGATTTGGAAGACATTCATCTTATTAAGGTTTTAGATAGATGTGCCCATCTTTTTATCTCCTACGGCGGTCATAAATCTGCTTGTGGGATAAAAATGGAAAGAGATTTAATTCCCCAATTTAAGCTTTTATTTAATCAGTTATTGAAGGAGACAATTACTTCGGAAATTTTTTCAACCTCTCTTTACATTGATGGAGAATTACCTTTTTCTTTACTAAATTCCGATTTAATTAATGATTTTAATCAACTAGCTCCGTTTGGTGAAGGGAATCCTGTGCCTGTTTTCGTTAGCTATGGTTTGCGTCTTAAAGATATGTTGAATAATCGTAATAGGAATAGATTGGAAATTTGGGTTACCGATGGTTCTTTTACATATCAGGCAAGGGGGAGAGATTTTGAGAATTGGATTTCTCAAGCAGAAAAGGGTAAATCTTTCGACCTCGCTTATATCCCTCGTTTGTTAAGTTTTCGGGGTCAAGAGTATATCAGTTTAAATATAGAGGATTTTCGGAGCGCTCTTTAAACCGCCTTTATTACTTTCCCTTTTTTAAGGCATTCTGTACAGACTTTAACGCGACGGGTTCTTCCGTTTATTACCGCCCTTATGCATTTTAAATTAGGCAAGAATCGGCGATGGCTTGTGCCGGTGATCTTTCTTCCCGCCCCACCTTTTTTCTTGGCCATACCACGTCGAGCAATGTTTTTGCCTGTTTGTGGTGCTTTTCCACAAATTTCACATCTCCTTGACATAGCTTCCTCCCTCCCTTAAAATATAAGAGGTTTTAATTATAGTCATTATGCAAGATAAATTCAAGAAAATTATTCAGTTTACTTTTATTATTCTGATTTTTATAAATATTGGTTCCTTTAATAGAACCGATGCCTTTGATTATAAGTCCTTTTATCTTATTCTTATTTTTTTTCTTCTTCTTTTGCTTTGGGTTATTGGTTTAATTAAGGGTTTTTTTTCTTTCAGAAAAAGTTATGTTAATGGTTTAGTCCTTGCCTTCTTTATTTTTAATTTATGTTCTTTTATTTTATCCCCGTATAAACTTGCCAGCTCCGTTCAATTTTATCAGATATTTATATATGTGGGTATATATTTTATTTTTCTTTCTTCCTTCGATAGTTTAGGAGATATAAAGCATTTCATTACATTATTGGCTTTAAGCATCTTCTTGGTTTCTTTTTATGGGTGGTTTCAATATCTGGGTTGGGATTTTCTCAGAATTTCGCATAAAGGTATAGTGATTTCCACTTTTGTCAATAAGAATTTTCTGGGTGGTTTTTTGGCGATAAACCTACCTTTTTGTTTTGTTAATTTGCTGCTCACAAAAAAAAATCTAAATAAAATCTCTTATTTTTTGGGATGTTTAGTGTCAATTTATGCCTTAATCTTAACGGGTTCAAAGGGAGGATTTTTTATAGGTTTTACGGCAATGTTTTTCTTTTTATTTTTATATTTTATTTTTGATATGAGAAACAAGAAATTGATAAAAAATATTTTTATTTTAGCAATTATTTTTGTGGTATTTTGGGGGATGAAAATATTCTTTAAGAATTATGGAGAAAGATTTTTAATGAGTTTTAGGGAAAGATTTTTAATCTGGCGGGTAGCTTTAAATATGATTAAAGATTATCCTTTTAGAGGCGTCGGGATTGGTAATTTTGTGCTCTTTACCTCTGAATATAAAAAATTTAGCTTTTATCCTGAACAATTTATAAGACATGCCTGTAACGAATTTTTAGAGTTATGGGCAGAATTGGGCACGTTTGGTTTTTTAGCCTTTGTAATTTTATTAAGTTCAATTTCTTTTTTAATACTTAGAATTAATCTTCAAAAGGGTATTGACAAAGATTCAAAGATAATTTCTCTTATAGGATTAGCAAGTTTATGGTCCGGTATCCTTCTTAACCTCGGAGAGATAAATTTGAGGATTGTTTATTTGGGAATATATTTTTGGATAACCATTGCTATATTAGCTAAATTGATAGAAATTCATTTATGCAAATCTTTTTCCTCAATTGTTCTTTCACCATTTCTCAGAGGATTTTGTTTTCTTTTGATTATTTTTTTTAATTTTTCTCTTTTAAATTTTGCTTTTTCTCCTCTAATAATGCGTGGAATCCACGATATTAAAAGTGAATCTAAAACTGTGTTTTTAGAATCTGTGGATATGGATAATTTGGATAAAGCGATAGAGGATTTAGAAAATAAACTCAGTAGCAATTTTTCTGTAGCGCTTTATAATAATTTGGGTAATCTCTATCTCTTAAGAGGAGAGATGGATAGAGCAAAGGATTATTACCGAAGAGCAATTGGAATAAACAAACTTTCTTCCTCCGCAAACTATAATTTAGGTTATGTGTATTTTCTGGAAGGTAGGATTAAAGAGGCTTATGAAAAATTTTATTTTTGTCTTAAATTAAATCCTAAAGACAAAGATCCCTATTTTATGTTGAAGTACAAGATACTTAATTAAAATGATGGGTGGGTCTCTTAAAGACATTTCTGTGCAATATATAAAAGGAGTTGGACCCAAGCGGTGTAAAGACCTTCAACGTCTGGGAGTAAACTCAGTTTTTGACTTACTCTATCTTTTTCCTCGGCGTTATGAGGACCGTAGAGAATTTAAGAAAGTTTCTCGTTTGGAAGACGGTAGAACGGAATTGGTGATGGGAGAAGTGATTTTTACTAATTTGAGGCGTTCAAGGCGGGGGATTTATATATTTGAGGTAAGAATTACGGATGGAAGCGGAATTCTTTCTGCAGTATGGTTCAATCAGCCGTATTTAGAAAAGATGTTTCAAGAAGGCAGAAAAGTTATCCTCTATGGTAAAGTGGAGAGATTTTTGAATTACCAGATGAATTCTCCTGAATTTGAAATTATTGAAGAGCATAGTTTCGATTCGCTAAATATGGGAAGGATTGTTCCCGTATATCCCCTAACGGGGAACTTAACCCAGAGGATATTGCGGAACATTGTATATGAGGCAATTAATCATTATGCAAATAAATTATCTGAATTTATCCCCTACGATATTCGTAAACGCAATGGTATACCGAATATTGTAGAATCAGTCCATTGGATGCACTTTCCCGATGATTTTGAGAAGGAAGAATTAGCAAGGAAAAGATTTGTCTTTGAGGAATTCTTTCTTCTGCAATTAGGAATTGGAATAAAAAGGATAAAAGAAAGAATGAACAAGAAAGGGATAAGTCATCGTCTCGACCCCGATTTATTTAAAATTTTTTCGGAAAGACTTCCCTTTAGATTAACCGATAGCCAGATACATGTAATTAGAGAGATAGAAGAAGATATGGCAAAATCTAAACCTATGCAGCGTCTCCTGCAGGGAGAGGTTGGTTCAGGGAAAACGGTTATTGCTGTCTATGCTTTATTTTTAACGGTGCAAAATGGTTATCAAGGAGCCTTGATGGCACCCACAGAGATTCTTGCAGAGCAGCATTTTATTAATTTGAGTAATTTCTTTATTCCCTTTGGGATAAAAGTGGAACTCTTGATTAGCGGTGTTCCTTGCTACATAAAAGATAAGATAAAGGGAGGATTAAAAGATGGTGATATAGATATTATTGTTGGTACGCATTCGCTAATTGAGGAGAATGTAGAATTTAACAATCTTGGCTTAGTGGTAATCGATGAACAACATAAATTTGGAGTTTTGCAGAGGAAAAAGTTGCAAGATAAAGGGCTCAATCCGGACTGCCTAATTATGACTGCTACTCCCATTCCCCGTACTCTTGCCTTGACTCTTTATGGAGACTTAGATATTTCCACTCTTTACGAACTACCCAAGGGAAGAGGTAAGGTATTTACCTATTGGGTCTCAGAAGATAAAAGAAAAGATTTATATAATTTTGTTAAGGAACAATTAAAACAGGGAAGGCAGGCGTTTATTGTCTATCCTCTCATAGAGGAATCAGAAATTTTAGACGTGAAATCTGCAGTACAGATGTACGAGAGATTAAAAGAGGAAGATTTTAGAGAATTTAAAATTGGACTTCTGCATGGTAGATTATCCACTGAAGAAAAGAATATTCTAATGAAGGATTTTAAAGAAGGGAATATTGATTTGCTTGTTTCTACCATTGTGATTGAGGTAGGAATAGACATTCCTAATGTTACAGTGATTGTGGTAGAAAATGCCGAAAGATTCGGGCTTGCTCAACTACATCAATTACGCGGTAGGATAGGAAGGGGGAAATATCCCTCTTATTGTATTCTGTTTTCCTCTGCCAAAACAGAAGAGGCAAGACAAAGACTTACTGCTTTAGTAAAGACTCGCGATGGATTCGGAATTGCTGAAGAAGATTTAAAAATACGCGGTCCGGGAGAATTTTTCGGTGAACGCCAGCATGGATTTCCCGAGATTAAAGTTGGGGATATTTTAAAAGATATGGAAATACTTGAGTTGAGTAGAAAAGAAGCCTTTGGTCTCCTGGCAAACGATCCCTATTTAGATTTCTCAAAACACAGAATTTTACTAAAGACTTTAAAAGAACGATTTCCCAATCTTGAACTTGTTTCTGTAGCTTAAGAATAATATGCGCATAACCACTGGCATACTAAAAGGTAAAAAGTTAATTTCTCCCAAGTTAAAAAATTTACGTTTAACTGAAGAGAAGGTGCGTAAGGCAATTTTTGATGTTTTAGGTGAATTTGTGGAAAGAGCGGTAGTTCTGGAATTGTTTGCCGGTTCAGGAGCTTTGGGGTTGGAGGCGATTTCTCGAGGAGCAAGTAGCGTTACTTTTGTAGATAATGATAAAGAATGTATTGAAGTGGTCAAGAGAAATATTCCGCCAGAAATCAAACCAAAGACAAAAGTTATGCGAATAGATTGTTTTAGAGCTATAGATTATTTCTCTTGCCATGAAGAAAGGTTTAATTTAATTATTCTTGACCCTCCTTACAAGAAAGGTTTAGTGAGTTTAATCTTGAAAAAAATTTCAGAAAGTAGTATATTATTAGAACCTGAAGCATTAATTGTAGTAGAGCACCATGGGGAGGAAAAATTGGGTGAATTAGGGAACTTATTTCTCTTAAAACAGAGAAGATATGGTGAGGTGTTTGTTTCTTTTCTTAAATTGAAAGATAAATGATACAGATAGCTATATATCCAGGAACATTTGACCCCATTACCTACGGGCATATTGATATAATCAAACGAGCTAACTCTTTATTTAACAAGGTCATCATAGCAGTGGCAAAAAATCCTAGTAAAGAAACACTTTTTTCCTGGAAGGAAAGGGTGAATCTGGTAAAAAAAGCAGTGAGAGATGTGCAGGGAGTGGAAGTGGATACTTTTAATGGTTTGGTGGTAGATTATTTGAAAAAAAAGAAAGCAAAGATAATTATTCGTGGCTTAAGGATGATTTCAGATTTTGAGTATGAGTTTCAAATGGCACTTACTAACAGAAAGCTTGCCCCTTTTATAGAGACAATTTTTATGATGCCCAATGAAGCGTATTCTTATTTGTCTTCAAAACTGATAAAAGAAGCGGGGGCTTTAGGAGCAGACCTTTCTTATTTTGTTCCTTCTTTTGTCGAGAAGGCTTTACGGAAGAAATTTTTTGGTAAATGTCATGGGTGATGTATTATCAATTTTAAGAGAAAAGGCAAAACGCGATTCTAAAACAATTGTTCTTCCTGAAGGAGAAGATAAAAGGGTTCAGGAAGCGGTAAGTTTTATCGTAAGGGAGAAAATTGCCAAAGTATTTATTTTTGATAAAAAAGGAGAGTTGCATAAGTTGTTTAAAGAGGAAGCTGCCTCAGATTGCATAAAGATTATCGATTTAAACAATGGGGACATAATTAAAAAATATGCTTCTCTGTATTTTGAACTACGTAAAGCAAAAGGTATAAGTTTAGAGGTAGCAAGAAAAATTGTAAAAGGAAATCCTGTATTTATCGCCAGTTTAATGGTGGGAGCAAAAGAGGCAGATGGTTTTGTGGCGGGAGCAAGTTTATCTACTTCCGATGTTGCACGAGCAGCTATCCATTGCATAAAGAAGAAAGAAGGAGTTTCTACGGTTATGGGTGTTTTCATTATGGTAGTGCCCGATTGTACATATGGAGAAAAGGGGTTATTTGTTTTTGCTGATTGTGGAGTAGTCCCTGAACCTGATGATGAGCAACTTGCAGAGATTGCTATCGAAACCGCGGATTTTACAAAGGATGTTTTAGAAATATTACCAAAAGTTGCTCTCTTAAGTTATTCTACTAAAGGTTCAAGTAAAGGGGAAAATATTGATAAAATTGTCAATGCTTTAGAGATAGTTAAAAGAAGGCGTCCCGATTTATTAATTGATGGGGAATTGCAGGTTGATGCTGCTATTGTTCCAGAGGTGGCAAAGATAAAATTTCCTCATAGTCCTGTAGCAGGCTATGCTAATGTTTTAATCTTTCCCAATCTTGAAGCAGGCAATTGTGGATATAAACTCGTTCAGAGAATGGCAAAGGCGAAAGCAGTTGGCCCCCTCTTTTTAGGTTTAGAAAGTCCCGCCAGTGACCTCTCAAGGGGTTGTGATGTTGATGATATCATAGATGCGGTAGCAGTGACTGCCGTGCGTGCCCAGAAATCCAAAATTTGTACGCATTAAATTAAACAATCAGATTAAGCATATAAGATATGTTAATATTAGTAATTAATGCCGGAAGTTCTTCTATCAAATATTCTTTATTCCAGATGCCCCAGGAAACCCGTCTTTTAAGAGGCGTTTTAGAAAGGATTGGAGAAAATTTTTCTTTTATAAAACATCAGGTTAGTGGAAGAAGTGTTTTTCTTAAGAAATTAAAAATTCCTCACCATCGAGCAGGAATTAATTTTATTTTCTCTCTGCTTTTGGATAGAAAGAAAGGGGTGTTAAAAGACCTTAAAGAGATAACTGCTGTGGCCCATCGTGTGGTCCACGGAGGAGAAGCATTTCGTCAACCTTGCGTTATTGACCGAAAAAGATTGCTTAAAATAGAGGAATATAGTATACTTGCACCTTTACATAATCCTCCCGCTGTTTTGGTTATTAAGGTTTGTTTTGAACATTTGAAGGGTATCCCTCAGATAGCGGTTTTTGATACAGCTTTTCATTCTACAATGCCCAAACAGGCGTTTTTCTATGGGTTGCCTTACAATTTATACGAACGGTTTGGAATAAGAAAATATGGATTTCATGGGACAAGTCATCAATATGTGGCAGAAGAAGCAGCAAAAATTCTTAAGAAACCTTTAAAGGGTTTAAAAATAATTACTTGCCATTTAGGTAATGGATGTAGTATCACTGCGGTTAAAGGAGGAAAATCTATCGATACAAGCATGGGGTTTACTCCTTTAGAAGGATTGGTCATGGGAACGCGTCCGGGAGATTTTGACCCCTCGATCATTCTTTTTCTTTTAAAAAAGGGGTACAGTTTAGAAAAAATAGATGAGATGCTTAATAAAAAAAGTGGATTACTTGGTTTATCGGGCATAAGTAACGATATGAGGGATATAAATAAGGCGGTAAAGAAAAAAAATCCGAGGGCAAAATTAGCCAGAGATGTTTTTGTCTATCGTGTACAAAAATATATTGGAGCATATGCAGGAATTATGGGGGGGTTGGATGCTCTTGTGTTTACCGCTGGTATAGGAGAAAATCAAAAGGAAATCCGTAGAGCAATTTGTAAGGGATTAGATTTTCTTCTTAAAGTAACAAGGACGAAGGTTTTAGTTATTCATACCAATGAAGAACACCTTATTGCACGACAGTCTTATTTTTTGTTAAAAAATAATGAAAATAAAAGTAAGTAGCATTCCTTATGAGGGAGAGGTCTGCAAAGAGATATATTTACCCGAGGTTCTGGACTTAGACCGATTTGATATAAAAGTAAATAAGCCTTTTGAGGTGGATTATCATCTTTATAAAGAGGGGCACGAATTATTTGTGAAGGCAAAAGTGAGGGTATTTCTAGAAGTTGTTTGCGCAAGATGTCTCGATGCTTCAGAATTTCTTCTTGAAAAAGAGTATAGTTTTGAATACACAGTTAAGAATACCGACATTGTGGATACTACCGATGACATAAGACAGGAAATTATTCTTGATTATCCTCTAAAGCCTTTATGTAAGCCCGAATGTTTGGGCTTGTGTCCCCGATGCGGAGGAAACCTGAATAAAGGTAAATGTAATTGTAAAAGGAGTTAATCTTTTTTATAGTTTAGTTAAGTGCAGTTACTGTTTCCATACTACATAATAGAAGGGAGGAGAGAAGATGGCATTACCCAAGAGAAAATTTTCTAAGTCAAGAAGAGACAAAAGGCGTACTCATTGGAAAATCAATATTCCCAGTCTGATTGCCTGTCCTGAATGCGGTAAGATGAAATTACCTCATCGTGTATGTCCCTTTTGTGGATATTACCGAAAGAGGCAAGTGATTGTGCTCGAGAAAGAGGAAAAGGAGTAAAATGAGCAATTTTCGCATCGCGGTAGATGCTATGGGTTCAGACCACGCTCCTCATGTAGAGGTTGAGGGAGCGATTCTTGCGGTGAATGAGGGTTATGGAGAAGTGGTGCTTGTAGGTGATGAAGAAATTTTAAGAAAGGAATTAGCTAGGCATAGATTGCGTTATCCTCAGAGGATAATTATTAAACACGCTTCTGAAGTAATTGGGATGGAGGATTATCCTGCGGTAAGTGTGCGGAGAAAAAGAGAATCTTCCATCATGGTAGGGGTGGGATTGGTGAAGGAAGGTAAGGCGGATTGTTTTATTTCCGCAGGCAACACGGGAGCAGTAGTTTGTGCTACTACACTTGAATGGGGTCTTATCCCGGGTATAGAACGTCCGGGTATTGCTATAGTTTTTCCTACATTAGAAGGAGTTTGTATTCTGATTGATGCAGGTGCAAATATTAATCCCAAGCCTATGCATCTTTATCAATATGCAATTATGGGGGCGGTATATGCAAGGTATCTTTTTAACATAGATAAACCTCGGGTGGGATTGCTTAATGTTGGTGAAGAAGATACGAAAGGAACCGATTTTGTTAAAGAAACCCATCAATTACTTTTAAAGAGTGGGTTGAATTTTATTGGTAATGTAGAAGGAGGAGATATATTTAAAGGAAAGACAGATGTAATTGTTTGTGATGGCTTTGTGGGTAATGTTGCTTTGAAGATATCCGAGAGTCTTGCCTATGCTCTGATAGAATTTTTAAGAAGACATATCAAGAGAAGTGGTCTTGCGAGAATTGGTGCCTTGTTTTTAAAAAGCACATTTAGGAATTTGAAGAAGGAGATAGACTATGCGGAATACGGCGGTGCTCCTCTTTTGGGAGTAAACGGAGTCTGTATCATTTGCCACGGTGCTTCTTCTTACCGTGCAATAAAGAATGCCATTAAGTTTGCTGTTTGTTCTGTAAAGAATAATGTTAGGATACACATTCAAGAGGGAATAGAAAAGTTAGGAGCATGGTGATGTGTAATAATGCTGTAGGCATTGTAGGAGTCGGTGCGTATTTGCCGGAGAAAGTTCTTACCAATCAGGATTTGGAGAAAATGGTAGATACTACCGATGATTGGATAATTACCAGAACAGGAATAAAAGAAAGAAGAATTTCTTCTCCCGAAGACGCCACTTCAGATTTAGGAGCTCGTGCTGCAGAGGAAGCTTTGAAAGATGCGGGCTTAAGTCCGCAGGAAATAGAACTCATTATTTGTGCTACAATTACACCGGACATGTTTTTCCCTTCCACCGCTTGTTTTATTCAACGCAAAATAAAAGCCTTCAATGCAGTCTGTTTTGACATTTCTGCTGCCTGTACGGGTTACATCTATGCCATAAATATGGCAGAGCAATTTCTTAAGAATGGTACCTATAGAAACGCTTTAGTTATTGGTGCAGAAAAACTTTCTGCAATTACTGATTGGACAGATAGAAGTACCTGTGTTTTGTTTGGAGATGGTGCAGGTGCGTGTGTATTAAGAAAAGTTGATAAAGGTGGAATAATTTCTACATATTTAGGAACAGATGGTAATCAGGTTGATTTACTTCAGATACCTGCTGGTGGTTCAAGAATGCCTGCTTCATTTTCTACTGTAGAGAAGAGACTGCATTTTTTAAAGATGGAGGGATCAGAGTTGTTTAAACATGCCGTGAAATTAATGGCAGATGCTGCGGAAAAAGCGCTTGCTCAAGCAGGTCTTGACTGTAAAGATGTTACTTATCTCATTCCCCACCAGGCAAATATTCGTATTTTACAAGCAGTAGCAAAAAAAATAGGAATTTCTATGGATAAGATTTATTTAAATATTGAAAAATACGGTAATATGTCTTCCGCCTCTACTGCAGTGGCTCTATATGAGACAGTGAAATTCAAGAAGCCCAAAAAAGGCAATATAATTGTGTTGGTGGCTTTCGGTAGCGGACTAACTTGGGGAGCAACCGTAATTGAATGGGCTTAAGTCTTTTATCGATTTATTATTTTAGAGGATTAAAATGAACAAGAAGAAAATTGCCTTTGTCTTTCCTGGACAGGGAGCACAATATGTAGGAATGGGCAAGGACATTTATGAAAATTTCAGTGAAGTAAGGTTTTTGTTTGAGAAAGCAGAGGAGGTTCTTAAATTGAATTTGAGACAGTTGTGTTTTGAGGGACCTCTTGAAAGACTCACATCAACTTCCATCGCTCAGCCAGCCATTTTGGTAGTCTCTATTGCTACTCTTAATGCTTTGAAATTGGCTATTCCCTCTATTTCTCCCCAGATAACTGCGGGTTTGAGCTTGGGAGAGTATTCTGCGCTCGTAGCTGCAGAGGCAATTGATTTTGAAGATGCGGTTAAGTTGGTATATAAAAGAGGAGAATTTATGGAGGAGGCTTCTCAGATTAATCCCGGAGGGATGGTTTCTTTGTTAGGTTTGGATTATGAAACGGTAGAGATGATTTGTAATGAGTCAAGGGCAGAGATTGCCAATCTTAATTGTCCGGGGCAGATTGTTATTTCTGGTTCCCTAAAAGCACTTGAAGGAGCAGTAGCACTTGCGAAAGATAAAGGAGCTCGCAGAGCAGTTTATTTAGAAGTAAGCGGACCTTTTCATTCTTCTTTAATGTCTCCTGCCGGTAAGAAACTTTTATCGGAATTGAATCGTATAGATATAAAAAAGCCCCATATACCCGTGGTAAGTAATGTAACTGCTTATCTTGAGAAAGAACCACGTGAAATCCAAACTAATTTAGTTAATCAAATAAATCATGCTACCCGCTGGGAGGAATCAGTGAAGTTTATGGTTGATTATGGAGTTACTACATTCTTAGAAATTGGTCCAGGGAAGGTGCTTTCGGGGCTAATTCGCAGAATTGATAATGCATTAGAGGTTTACAATATCGAGACCACTCAGGATATAAAAGTATTTATGGAAAAAGTAACAATAGCTTGAAATAAACTTGACAGAAAATATTTTTTTCTTATATAATTATTCAGCCTTAAAATTAGGGAAAAGAAGATGTTATTGAAGGATAAAGTAACAATTGTAACGGGTGGAGCCCGTGGAATTGGAAAAGAGATTGCTTTGCGATTTGCCCAAGAAGGAGCAAAGTTAGTTATCTGTGACATAAATGAGGAGGAGTTAGGGAGGGCAAAAGCGGAGATCCTTAACTTTGATAAATGCGTCAGCACTTTCAAAGTGGATGTGAGTAGTAGAGAAGATATAGAAAAAATGGTGGGGAATGTTCTTGACAACTCCCAGCGAATAGATATACTAATTAACAATGCGGGGATAACCCGCGATGGATTAATTCTAAGAATGGATGAGGCAGATTGGGATAAGGTTATTGAGGTAAATTTAAAAAGCGTTTTCAATTGCACCAAAGCAGTAGCAAAGGTCATGCTTAAGCAAAAAGAAGGGAGAATTATAAATATTTCCTCGATTATTGGTCTTATTGGTAATGCAGGACAGGCAAATTATTCTGCTTCTAAAGCGGGTATAATTGGATTTACAAAGTCGGTAGCAAAAGAGTTGGCTTCGCGGGGGATTACAGTCAATGCGATTGCCCCCGGATTTATTCAAACAGAGATGACTGATAGACTTCCTCAAGATATAAAAGAAAAAATGTTGGAAAAAATACCTTTAGGTAGATTTGGGGCTCCCCGCGACATAGCCGAAGTTGCCTTGTTTCTTGCTTCTGAATCTGCAAGTTATATTACAGGTCAGGTAATTGTAGTGGATGGAGGTATGATTTAAATCGCGGTGCAAAAGAAGGGAGGTAAAGAAGATGGAAATTGTAGAAAAGGTTAAGTCTATTGTGGCAGAGCAGTTGGGTATTAAAAAAGAGGAAATAAAAGAAACCTCTTCTTTTATTGATGATTTAGGTGCGGATTCTCTGGATACTGTAGAATTGGTAATGGCTTTAGAAGAGGAATTTGGCATAGAGATTTCGGACGAAGATGCGGAAAAAATTCGCACTGTTGGCGATGCTATTAAGTATATCGAAGGCAAGATTCAACCCAAAAAATAGGGGTATTTCTTAAATATAACTTATCCATAAGACCCGCCGGCAAAAGGCGGGTTTATTCTTAAAGGATATAGCGATGGAAAAACGTCGGGTAGTGATTACAGGGATGGGCATAATTTCTCCTTTGGGTTCCACTCTTGGAGATTACTGGTGTTCTTTAAAAAACGGAGTAAGTGGGATAGGGAAAATTACCAGTTTTGATAGTTCTCCTTTTGATTGCCAGATTGCAGGTGAAGTAAAAAATTTCTCTCCCGGAGAACACATTAGTCCCAAGGAAGTCAAAAGGATGGAAAGATTTGTTCAATTTGCACTAGTGACAGCGAAGGAAGCAGTCAAGGATGCAGCATTGGACATTTCTAAAGAAGATCCTTTTCGTATAGGGGTAGTGATTGGTTCAGGTATCGGAGGGCTTCATACCGTAGAACAACAGCATAAGATACTCTTGGAGAAAGGGCCTTCACGTCTTTCCCCTTTTATGATTCCTATGATGATTGTTAATATGGCTCCTGGCCAAGTGGCTATATCTTTGGGATTAAAGGGGCCAAATTATTGCGTGGTTACTGCCTGTGCTTCCTCTGCTCATGCTATAGGTGAAGCTTTTAAAACCATCCAACGCGGACAGGCGGATGTGATTTTAAGTGGAGGGACAGAAAGTTGCATTACTGTTTTAGGCATAGGTGGTTTTTGTGCTCTTAAGGCATTGGCTACACATTATAATGACCAACCGGAAAAAGCTTCACGACCATTTGATGCCAAAAGGGAAGGTTTTGTTATGGGTGAAGGAGCGGGTGTTTTGGTGCTCGAGGAGTTACAACATGCGCTCAGGCGCAACGCAAATATCTATGCAGAGATTGTAGGTTATGGTTCCAGCGATGACGCTTATCACATTACCGCCCCCGATCCCGACGGTCAAGGTGCTGCTCGGGCAATGAACATGGCAATTGAAGATGCTGGTTTTTCACCCCAGGAAATTGATTATATAAATGCTCATGGCACTTCTACTCAGTTGAATGACAAGGTAGAGACCTTAGCGATAAAACTTGTATTCGGAGAATATGCTAAGAAAATTCCCATAAGTTCTACCAAATCGATGACTGGACATTTATTAGGAGCTGCGGGAGCGGTAGAACTAATTGCTACAGTATTGACTATAAAATATGGCATAATTCCTCCTACCATAAATTATGAATTTTCTGACCCCGAATGCGACCTTGATTACGTTCCTAATGTTGCACGGCAGAAAAGTGTTACAGTTGCTTTGTCTAATTCGTTAGGATTTGGTGGACACAATGCCACTCTCCTGGTAAGAAAATTTGTCTAAAAATGTCTTTAAAAAATTCATTCTTTTTCTTTATTAATTGGGGAAGGAAGAAATTGCCCGCCGTGCCTGTGGATAAAAAAGATTCTAACGGAAGAATAATTATCCTTCCTGGTTCGGTAGAAGTGACATTACCACGAAATGACATGGTTGCTTTAAACTTAGATTCCCCCTTAAATATCAAATCGAGTCTACAGGGAATAATTAATCAGATAAATTCTAAAAATGGTTTAGCTATTCTTTCCCATCCCAGCTATTTACTCAAGCCCTACAATCGGCGTAAACTTTTTAGGTTAGATGGGTATTTGGGTATAGAGATATATAATCCCAATAAAATTCCTTGGCCTGAATCTACCCGTCGCTGGGATTTTCTCTTGGTTCGCAAATTTGATAGGAAGATTTGGGGTTTTACTTCTGACGATATGCATGATTTAAAAAGAGATGCAGGGAGGGCTTGGATTATGGTGAGAACAGAAGTTATGGATGTAACAGGGATATTAGAGGCATTGAAGCGGGGTTCTTTTTATTCTACCACCGGCCCATTGGTCGAGGAGATTATTAATAGAGAAACTAGTATTTATCTACATTTGAAATCTCCCGCTCAGATTAAATACATTAGAAATGGGCATAAGGTTTGCCAGATAAACTTTGGTAAAGAATCAACCTATTATTTTAGCCCAGACGATAAATATGTTCGCATTGAGATTAAAGATTTGAAAAATAGGAAAAAAGCATGGACCCAACCAATTTTTGCTAAAGATGGCAAGGTAACTTATTTCCCTTATTTTGGTAAGGGAGAGTGGTTGAAGGGCTGTATTCATATCCATACAGAAACAGATGGCGGGACAGCGAGTTTAGAAGAGGTAATTGGATGGTATAAAACCCACGGTTATCATTTTCTTGCGATTACTGAGCACAACTTTATTGCTCATCCTAAGTTCTTATCAGAGGTATAATTCTTTTAGACGTGTTTTCCAAAGTTACCCACTACGGGCTTATTTATTTTTTCAAAGTCTTTATATTTCATCTTAATCATATCTGAATGGGTTCCTGCATTGAAGACGATTTCTGTGTTTTCTGTCAATGATTTATCCACATATACAGGAAGATTTAATAATGGTCCCAAGGGAGGCATTGCCCCCGGTTCAATATCGGGGAACAATTTATTCATATCTTCTTCCTTAGCAAGCATAGTTTTTTTAACCTTAGCAATCTTTTTGATTTTGTTAAAATCAATCAGATAAGTTGCAGGTAGAACTGCGAGCAGAAAATTTTTATCTGTCTTTATCAAAACTGTCTTTGCTACGCGGTTACCAGAGACATGTTGCAGAGCAGCGATTTCTTGAGCGGTATAGGCGATTTCATGTTTTAGAGTTTTATAGTTGACCTTATTTTTCTTTAGATAGTTAATGATTTTTCTGGGTATGCCCATGATTCCTCCTTTTTAAAACTGTTATTTTGATTCGGATTTTCTCACAGGATAAATTTTAAGTCAAGAAAAATTTTATAATTATTTCTTGGTTTTCTGTTATAATTTATATTGCGTGAGAACGAACCATTTTAGCTGAGGGGTTTTCTAAATGCAGATAAGAAAAATTGAGAGAACCATCCGTTATTCTTTTGTCCGTCTGTTTCTAAGATTATTGGCGGTTGTCGTTTATTTTATTCCTCTTTCTTTCTTACGTAAACTTGGTGTTTTACTTGGTAAGATTTTCTACAAGGTTTCAAAATACTATCGGCAATTGGCGCTTAATAATCTGAGGGTTGTTTTTCCGCAGAAGAATAATAATGAAAGGAGGAATATTTTATACAAATCAACGCTCTTTTTAGGAGCAAATACATCTGATACTTTATGGTTCTTAGTTCATTCTCGAAGAAGAAAAAATTTGGCATATTTAGAGAATCGTAAAATAATTGATGATGCTTTAAAGGCACATAAAGGAATAATCGGGATAACTGCTCATATCGGGGCTTTTACTATTTTGGGAGGAGTATTGTCAGAATACGGATATCCCGTTAACTATATTTTGCGCACCCCACGTGATGAGAAAATGGCAAATGTTTTGGGGAGAGGATTACGCATGCAGAAAGTTAGACCGATATTTACTAAGCCTGCAATAAGATGTGTGGAGAGATCCATAGAAGTTCTTAGAAACAATGAGATTTTGATTATTCTTATAGACCAGGATGCGGGCAGTTCGGGTTTATTTGTTAAATTTTTTAATCGTTACACCTCGGCACCTGCCGGTCCAGTAATTTTGTCTCTACGCACCGGTGCAAACATAATTCCCATGTTTATACTAAGAGAACAAGAGAGACATAAACTCATAGTATATCCGGAGTTTAAGATTGCACATAAAGAAAATATTGAGCGGACCATTTTTGATAATACTCAGAATTTAGTTATTTTACTGCAAGATGTTATAGAGCAATATCCTGAACAATGGAGTTGGATTGATCGGAGATGGAGAATTTAAGGATAGACAGAGGAGGTAAGTTCTATGTTTAAAACAAAAAAACAGCATTCCGCAGGGGGAGTGGTTTTTCGCGAGAAAGAAGGCAGGCTTGAAGTGGCTTTGATTTCTCGCAATAAGAATACTATATGGTGCCTTCCCAAAGGTAAAATAGAACCAGGAGAATCTCCCGAAGAGGCAGCAATACGTGAGGTAAAAGAAGAAACAGGTTTAGAAGGTCAGTTGATTCAGAAACTGAACTCTATCCATTATTTTTATTCTTCCAAAGAAGAGGGAACTATTTTTTCTAAAACGGTGGACTTTTTTCTATTTAAATACACGAATGGAAATATTGAAGATCACAATTGGGAAGTAGATAGTGTGGAATGGCTGGAGATAGATGAGGCAATTAACAGATTGTCATATAAATCTGAGAGAGAAACAATGGAAAAGGCAAGAAAGATACTTCAGGAAAAATAAAATTTTTCCCTTGCCTTTTGAATTTTCTCTGTGTTAAAATCTCCTAATTAGGGGAGGTTGGTTTTATTATCTGGATGAGGGAGGTGATTTAAGTGGGTAAGTTTTTAGCAATTATTGGAGGGCTTGTAAGTATTGCTTTAGGGATTTTGTTCTTAACCCCAAAATGGTGGTGGGGAAATTTTCTTACCGTTTTAAAAGGTAGCGTTCCACCGATGCTTATCTTTGGAGGATTGATTGCTTTAATTGCTGGTATTGGTGAAGTAAAGGATGCCATAGCAAGAGCAAAGGAAAAGAAAGAAGAAGAAAAAAAATAGAAGCGTTTTTTAAAACAGCCTCCCCTTGTCTGTTTTTCATATTAAGCAAATTGTTAATTAATATTATAAATAAATTATCTTGTAGATGAGCCCGCAAGGGCTCATTTATGGTTTTAAGGGTTATGTTAAGGATGAAGATAGATGTGGCTAGGCTCTGGAAGAGTTTATCTAACATTTCTTATTTAAAGGACCTATGTGTTCTACAGCGGAAGAAGTCCGTAGATGTTTTTATTGTTGGTGGTATAATCAGGGATTTATTACTCAATAGAGTATCTGTTAAGGAGGTAGTAGAGATAGATTTTGCAGTTAGTGGAGAGGTAAAAGATTTTACTCAGTTTCTTTCTTGCCAACTAAAGGGACATTTTGTTATTCTGGATGAAAAAAGTAAGACTTTTCGTATAGTTTTCGACGGTGAAAAACCATATCAATTTGATTTTAGCCAATTTCGTGGAGCCAATATCGCAGAGGACCTCTATTTGCGTGATTTTACAGTTAACGCGTTGGCTTTGGATTTAAAGGGTTTAAGAGACAAAAATTTGTTTAAGCTGATTGACCCTTGGGGAGGTCTTGAGGATATGAAAAAGAAGACAATCCGTGTAGTATCCGAGAAAAGTTTTATTGATGACCCTTTAAGGATAGTTCGTGCCTTTACTTTTTCTCAGGAATTAGGTTTTAGAATTGCGCCTTTTACAGAAAGTTTGATTAAAAAGGAAGCCTCTCTTTTATCTGGAGTTGCTGGAGAAAGAATTACCGAGCAACTTGCACGTATTTTGGAAACGCCCTTTTCCTATGAAATGATAAGAAAGATGGACGGTTTAGGAGTTTTAGATAAAATATTTCCTCTTATCATTGGAATGCGGGGAGTAGAGCAAGGCCCTTATCATCATCTGGATGTTTGGAAGCATTCTTTAAGAACTTTAAAAGAGCTAGAGAAACTTCTTGCCCAATTGTACTCTAAAAAATTAATCGGAAAAAGGATTAGAGAATATTTGGAAGAAAGAATTGCCGGTGTAAGAAAAAGGTTGTTTGTATTAAAATTAGGAGCGCTGTTTCATGATTTAGGTAAACCGTGGGCTAAAGAGATTACCGCTGATGGCAAAATTCGTTTTATTGGGCATGAAAAGCTGGGGGCAGAATTAGCATGTAAAATAATTGAGAGATTAAAACTTTCTTCTCGTGAGGAGAATATACTTATAAAGCTAATTAATTTACATCTTCGTCCCGGATATCTTGTAGATACAAAAGATGTTTCTCCGCGTGCAAAACTGCGTTTTTTCCGTGTTGGCGGAGAAGAGAGCATTGCGCTTATATTGGTTGCTCTTGCAGATAAATTTTCTACGCGCGGTCCGTTGACCACCTCCCAGAGTCGGAGAGAATTCAAAAAATATCTTCTTCATCTTATTCAGGCATATTTTTATGAACAGGATATCGTAAAACCGCCAAGAATATTAAATGGCGAAGAGGTGATGCAGATATTAAATATCTCACCAGGTCCATTAGTGGGTAAAATATTAAAGACTTTAGAAGAAGCCCAGGTAGAGAAGAGAATAAAAGATAAAAAAGAAGCAGAAGATTTTGTTAGATATTTGTATAAGTCTGTAGGAGAAATTAAAGAGAAAAATAATGGTGCGCTACAGGGTTAGAAATTATATTTACAAGGTAATTACCGATAAAAAATATTCTTTTATAGCAAATTTAATTAAATTCATCTTTTTAGTTATTTCTTTTGTTTATCTTTTCTTCATCAAGCTGATTTTATTTTTATATGACAAAAATTTATGTAAGAGGAAATCTTTTGATGCTAAAGTAGTGAGCATCGGTAATATTACCTGGGGAGGAACGGGAAAGACTCCCCTCGTGGAAAGTATAACAAGATATTTTAGAACCCAAGGAAACCGTGTAGTTATATTGTCACGCGGATACGGTGGACATAAATACTTTAAATTACCTACCGATGAAATACTTTTGCTATCGCATAAATTAGCTGATATTCCCATTGTTGTTGACTCTAACCGTAAGAGAGGCATAAATAAAGCTTTACAAGAATACCACGCCGATATAGTTATTTTGGACGATGGATTTCAACAGTGGGGAATAAAGAAAGATTTAGAAATAGTTGTTATCGACGGTATTAACCCTTTTGGTAATGGCTGGCTTATCCCCCGCGGTATTTTACGGGAGCCGATTTCTTCTTTAAAGAGGGCTGATTTTTTTGTTATTAACAAGACGGATTTGGTGAAAGAAAAAAGTAGTTTAGATAGGCTGAAATACGAGTTAGAGAGAATTAATCATAGGGCTCAAATTTTTAATGCCATTTATCTCCCTCAATTTTTACAGAATTTAGCCAATGGGGAGAAGAAAGATTTAAGTATTATAAAAGGAAAAGATGTGTGTATATTCTCAGGGATAGCTTCACCTCAATCTTTTAAATTTACAGTAGAGAAATTGGGGGGCAATATAAAATTGGTTTTTGAATTCTTGGACCATTATTGCTATAAAGAGCCTGATTTACTTAAGATTTTTTCTTCTTGTATTGGAAATGGCGTTAAAATTTTACTCACTACCGAAAAAGATGCGGTGAGATTAACTCCCTTGCTTGAGATTATAAAAAAATATTCTAATACTTTGCATCTTTTTAGTTTAGCAGTGGAAATGAAAATTTTAGAATCTGAGATATTTTATGGTCGATTATCTACTTTACATAACGGTTAGATTCTTGAGTTTTTTAGTCTGTCTTATGCCTATTAAGGTTTCTCTTTTCTTTGCTCGTTGTCTGGGCACAATATTGTATTACCTTCTGGCGAAGAGAGCAAAGTTGGCGTATCTAAATTTGAAATTAGCCCTCGAGGGACATCTATCTATGGAACGGAGAAGAGGGATAGTAAAAGAATTATTTCGTAATCTTTCAATGAATTTAATAGAGTTTCTCTATTTTCCACGCATAAATCAACGGTATGTAGATAAATACATAAAGATAATTGGAGAAGACAAAATCAAAAAGGTCTTACAGAGGGGTAAAGGATTAATTTTTCTCACCGCTCATTTTGGTAACTGGGAACTTTCTTCGTTGGTAGCTCAGATAAAAGGATATCCGATGGTAGTTTTAGCCCGTCAACAGAAACCTCACCGTTTAAATGAACTGCTTAATCATTATCGGGGGCGATTGGGAGCAAAGGTAGTTGTGCGTGGTTCGTTTATGCGCGATATTTTGAGCAGTTTAAGAAAAAACAATATTGTAGGCATCCTCGGAGACCAGAAATCAGGAAAAAGCGGTATGCTGGTAGAGTTGTTTTCTCTTTTAGCGTGGACGCCTTCGGGGGTAGTAGAGATAAGCCGTCATACAGGGGCGGGTGTCCTTCCAGTGTTTATAATAAGAGAGGACGGTCCATATCATCGTATTGAAGTTGGAGATGAGTTGCCGATAGAAAAAGAGGATAAATATTTTTTAAGACAATTTCACATTATTCTTGAAAAATACATAGAGAAATATCCTCATCAGTGGCTCTGGTTTCACCATCGTTGGAAAGGTAGCCCAAACAGGAGAATTATCATTCTCTCCGATGGTAAAGCGGGGCATCTTAACCAAGCAAGGGCCCTGGCTAATATGGTTAGAGAGGTTTGGGAAGAAAGATTTGCAGTTTTATCTGATGACCAAAAGAATAACCTGTTGGAAATTAGGGAGATAGAAATCAGTTTTAGAAACCTCTTTGCAAGATATCTAATCAATGTATTAGGTTTTTTTGCGCGTGATAATTGTCGTGGATGCTTGAGATGTTTAAGAGTATGTTTAAGGAAAGAATCTTATAACCAAGTTGTTTCTTTACATGGCGATATAATTATTTCCTGTGGGGTAAATCTTTCTGCAGTTAATTTGTTTCTTGCGGAGGAAAACCGAGCCAAAAGTATTGTAATTATGAAACCCGGATTAGTATCTCTTAAAAGATTTGATTTGGCGGTTATTCCTTTCCATGACCAGCCACGGAAGTTGCGCAATATTGCCGTTACGCATACGGCGCTTAATTTAATTAATGAGAAGACAATGGAAGAGGGAAAAAAGAATTTAAAAGAAGCGGGTTTTATTTTGAAAAACGATAGATTAAAAATTGGGGTTTTAATCGGAGGAGAAACAAAAAACTACACTTTAACTGAGGAAGTGATAGATAAGGTAATAGATGAGTTAATAGGGTTAACTAGAATTAGGGGAATAGAATTATTGGTTACTACCTCCCGCAGAACATCTCCCCAAATAGACAACTTGATTAAAAAGAGACTTCTTGGAACTTCAATTTGTCCTCTCTTAATAATTGCTAATGAAAAAAACATCGAAAAAGCGGTTGGGGGTATTTTGGGATTAGCGGATGTTGTGGTTGTTTCCGGAGAGAGCATTTCCATGGTCTCAGAGGCATTGAGTTCTAAGAAGCCCGTGGTTGTTTTTGAGGCTGAGAAAAAGGGATTAAAAATCGATACAAAACAGGAAAGATTCTTAGGAAATCTGGAAGCTTGTGGTTATATAAGTTTGGTAAGTCCAGCTGAGGTTGGAGAAGAGATAGTATCAATTTTACAAAAGCCACATATAAAAGATTTTTTTGAGGACAGAGCATACCTTTATGGTAAAATAAAAAATCTAATAACCTGATATTTTATAGAATGAATATTTTACAACTTTTACCCCAACTTAATGAAGGCGGAGTAGAAAGGGGTACCGTTGACCTGACGAAGTTCCTCGTCCAGAATGGGCATAGAGCGATAGTTATTTCTAAGGGTGGACGATTGGTGAAGGAATTGAGGGAAAATGGTGTTATCCATTATACTTTACCCGTCCATGAGAAATTTATCTTTACGATAATACGTATGATTTTTAAAGTGGCGAGAATATTAGAGCAGGAAAAAATAGATATAGTTCATGCTCGCTCACGTGTTCCCGCTTGGATAGGATATTTTGCCTATCGTTTATATCTTTCACGCTCTGCAAAAAAAGATTTGCTTAATTGGATGGTTTTTCTTACTACCTGCCATGGTTATTACAAAAGACATCTATTCAGCCACATAATGAAATGGGGTAAATATGTGATTGTGGTTAGTTCCGTTATTGGCAAGCATATGCGTAACCATTTCGGCGTTCCTTTCTATCGACTCAGACTCATTCATCGGGGAGTAGATTTGAACTTATTCCAATACAAAGAACCGAAATCGGACCTGAAAGATGGCTGTAAAGTGGGGATGATTGGGAGGATTACTCCCCTCAAGGGTCATACCGATTTCTTAAAAGCCATGGCGAAAGTAGTAAGAATTGTTCCTAAAGTAAAAGTTGTTATTGCTGGTGAGGTTTCTCCAGGGAGAAGAGAGTATAAACGCGAATTGGATTTACTCATTAGACAACTGGGGCTTGAGCGGTATGTGGAATTTGTAGGACACATAGATAACATTGTGGAATTATTACATAGTTTAGACCTTCTTGTTTTGGCCACCACAACCCATGAGGCTTTTGGAAGGGTGCTTATTGAAGCAGGTGCCTGCGGAGTACCGGTGGTAGCTACGCAGGTAGGCGGGGTTATGGACATAATAAAGGATAAAGTAAATGGACTTTTAGTTTCTCCAGGCAATCCTCCTGAACTGGCGGAAGCGATTACGAAACTTTTGCGAGAAAGAGGATTGGCGAGGGAATTTGCTCAAAAAGCAAGGAAATATGTAGAAATTGATTTTTCTTTGAGGAAAATGACCGAACAGACTCTTTTGGTTTATAAGGATGCTTTGCAAGTGTTGAGGATTTTAATAATTAAATATAGTGCTTTGGGAGATGTTGTTTTAGCAATACCCAGCATTCGCGCAATAAAAAAACATTTTCCTCAGGCACGCATTACTGTTTTGACTAGTAGACAAGCACGGGAAATGATTGCAAAACTTCCTTATGTTGATGATGTAGTTATTATTGACAAGAATCGCTATCAAAGCCGTTTTCAAATGTTAAAGGAAATAGGGAAAATACTCCGCAATGATGTTTTTGATTTGGTAATCGACCTGCAGAATAATAAAACAAGTCACCTTTTGTCTTATCTTTCGCTTTCTCCACGGAGGATTGGTTATGATAACGGAAAATTTTCTTTCCTTTTGAATTATCGTCTAAAGGATACTAAAGAGACGATTTCTCCACTTGAACACCAATTCAGGTTATTAAATAGTTTTGGTATAAAATGTGAGGACAAGCGATTAGAGTTATTTATTGACCAGAGAGACGAAGAATACATTGATAATTTTTTAAATAATAACTGGCTCTCTGCCTCCCAGATTTTAGTAGGGATGAATATCGGCGCGAGTTCGCGTTGGTTTTCTAAACGCTGGCCCTTAGAGAGATTTGCTTATTTAGCAGAAGAACTTTCTTCAAAAGGGATACGGATAATTATAACGGGTACGGAAGAAGATAGAGAGGAGATAAAACGCAATCAGGTTCTACTCCGTACCAAGCCCATAAATACTTGTGGCAGAACTACCATTTCACAGTTGGCTGCGCTTATAAAGCGTTGTGCAGTTTATATTACCGGAGACTCCTGTCCGCTTCATCTGGCTATGGCAGTAGATACTCCCACGGTGGCTTTATTTGGGCCCACTGACTACCGTAAACACATTGCTTATCCTAAAGATAACCTTATTGTAATACATAAAAAAATATTCTGTGGCCCTTGCTATAGGCCTGCCTGTAAAGATTATGAATGTATGCGGAGGATTACGGTGCAAGAGGTTGCCGATGCGGTTATTAAATTGTTGAGAGTAAGATTTCCCTCATTATCATAATGATAAATGAAAATACTCTTGCTTACTAATCATCTAAATGCCGGTGGGATCACTACCTATGTTCTTTCATTGGCTAAAGGTTTAAAAGAAAAAGGTCATTTGGTTAAAGTAGCTTCGAGGGGAGGGGAGAAATTAGACGTATTAAAATCATTGGGTATTGAGCACATTTTTCTGAACATTTTTACTAAATCCGAAATAAGTCCAAAGATTTTCTGGGCAAAAAGAAATCTTTGTTCAATCTTGGAGAAAGAAGGAATGGATTTATTACACGCGCAAACCAGACTTACGCGTGTAATATCTAGGTATGTTCAAAAGAGGTTAAATCTCCCTTTTGTTTCTACCGCTCACGGTTTTTATAAAAAACGAATCAGTCACAAAATTTTCCCCCATTGGGGAAAGGGAGTGATTGCCATAAGTAAGGCAGTGGAAAAGCACCTCAAAGTTAAATTTGGGTTAGAGGGAATTAAAATAAAGGTGATTTATAACGGTGTAGAAATGGGGAGTTTTAAAAAAAGCGAAAAAGAGATAAATGGATTGAGAAATAACTTTGGTTTAAGCAGGGGTCCGGTGATTGGTATCATTTCTCGCCTTGCTGAAATTAAAGGGCATTTTTATCTTATCCGAGCGATGAAATATGTTCTTGAAAAAATCCCCTCTGCACAATTACTTATCGTGGGTGAGGGAAAAATTAGAAATTTGCTTTTGAGATTAATTAAAGATTTGGAAATGGAAAAAAGTGTATTTTTAGTATCTTCTATTTCGGATAAATCTTTGATTTTTTCTCTTATGGATATTTTTGTTTTACCTTCATTAGAAGAGGGTTTAGGGATGGTGCTTTTGGAAGCGATGGCCTTCGGTATTCCGGTAGTTGCTTCAAATACTGGAGGGATATCTGAGATAATTCAGGACGGAGAAAATGGTTTACTTGTTTTACCGCGTGATGAGAAAGGCTTAGGAGAAGCAATCTGTAGGATATTGGAGGATGATACTCTAAAGAACAAACTTGTATTTAAAGGTAAGCAGACAATAGAAGAGAAGTTTACCCTTGATAATATGGTAAAAGAAACAGAAGATTTTTATCGCGAGATATTAACCTTCTAACAATTCTTGCTCTTTTTGTTTCCTTGCTGTATGATGTAATTGTTTAATTTTGTAATTGGTTTATTATGAAAAACATTCTTATTATTAATGTTAACTGGCTGGGAGATGTTTTATTCTCTACTCCCTTTATCCGTGCAGTGAGGAACAAATATCCCGATGCTCATTTGGCTTGTATGATTGTTCCTCGCTGTAAGGAAATTCTCGAAGGCAATCCTTATCTTGATGAACTGATTATTTATGATGAGGAAGGGGAATACTCTTCGCTCTTAGGCAAGTTGCAGTTTATAAGTCTATTGCGTTCCAAAAAGTTTGATGAGGTGTATTTGCTCCATCGTTCTCTTACGCGCACTCTAATCACTGCGCTGGCTAAAATTCCCAAACGCTGTGGGTATGTTACAAAAAAAAGGAAATTGTTTCTTACCCATAAGGTTGAAATTCCTAAAGGCGACTTACATCGCGTGGAATATTTTCTCAATTTAGCTCATGCCTTAGATATGCCCATCGATAAAATGGGCTATGATTTTTTTATTCCTTCTGAAGTGGAAACTTATATAGAAAAATTCTTAGAAGATAATGGCATAACTAAAGGCACTCCCTTTATCGTCCTCAATCCAGGGGCAAACTGGTTTTTGAAACGCTGGCCACCCAAATATTTCGGAATTTTGGGAGACATGTTGACTAAAAAAATGAAGGCAAAAGTTGTGATTAGTGGAGCAGATAAAGATTCAGAGCTTGCTCAGGAGATTGCAGAGTATATGGAGACAAAACCCGTTATTGCCACCGGTAAGACCACCCTTAAACAGTTGGGTGGATTATTTAAACGAACGGAATTAATTGTAACCAATGATACAGGACCTCTCCACATTGCCGTTGCCGTGGGAGCAAAAGTGTTAGCTTTGTTTGGGCCCACCGCAAGCAAAATCACTGGACCCTATGGACCGGGTAAATATCGGGTAATTCAAAAAGATGTAGGATGTACTGTCCCTTGTTATCATTTAAAATGCAAAGATAATCGTTGTATGAAATCCATTACGCCTGATGAGGTGTTTGCAGAAGTAAAGAAATTAGTAAGTAATGACTAGTTAGCAATGAGTAATTAACAATGAGAAAAGTTAAGAAAATTTTGATGATAAGCTTAAGTAATATTGGAGATGTTATTTTGACTACTCCGGTTCTTGAACATTTAAAGGAAAATTTTCCCCAGGCATTGTTTGATATTCTCGTTGGGCCGAGAGGGAAAGAGGTTTTGGAGAAGGATAGAAAAATAAGTAACTTATTTTTCTATAATAAAAAATCTTCCCTAAAAGAAAAAACTTCTTTAATTAAGAAATTGCGTCAGGAGCGATACGACTTGGTAGTAGATTTACGCCATACTCTCATCCCTCTCTTGATTCACCCGCGATATAAAACCTCTTTATTAAGAAACAGTAATAAAAATAGCCTGCATATGCGGGATAAGCATTTAAAAGTCATAGAAAAATTGGGATTGACGATTTATCCCCACCTTAAACTTCCCAGAGTGCATTTTGAAAAACAAGACCAAGATTATGTAGAACATCTTTTAAGAGAGGCCTGTATTGAGAAAAGTGACATTTTGATAGTTATTGCTCCCGCTGCACGTAGCTCGACGAAACGTTGGGAACTAAAAAACTTCATAGAAGTAGGCCGGAGGTTAAGGGATGAATGCAAAACTAAAATTATTCTTGTAGGTTCTCAAGATGATTTCTTAATTGCTCAAGAGATAAAGAATAATCTTGGAGATGGCGTTTTTAACTTTTCGGGTAAAACTACCATTCCCCAGCTTGTAGTTTTATTGAAGATGGCAAGGGTTTTAATCACCAATGATTCCGCCGTGCTTCATTGCGGTTCTGCTGTAAATATTCCCACCATTGCCATTTTTGGACCAACCGATCCCATAAAATACGGACCGCTGTCGGGGAATTTTTTTGTCTTACGCAGATTATTGTCCTGCGTTCCTTGCGAGAAAGCACAATGTAGGTATGGACATCGGAAATGCTTAGAATTGGTCAAACCCTGGGAAGTAGTTGAGGCAGCAAAGAAATTACTGATTACTGATTACCGATTACTGGTTAGCAAACAGGATTATAAGCGTATTCTGGTGATCCGCACCGATAGAATTGGTGATGTAGTTTTGTCCACACCGGTTATTAAAAATCTCAGAGACAGTTTTCCTCAGAGTTTTCTGGCGATGATGGTTAGTTCTTATACTCAAGAGATTGTAGAAGGCAATCCCTACTTAGATGAGGTAATTGTCTATGATAAAAGGGGAAAAGACCGTTCTTTACTGGATACTTTAAAATTTATAACTAAAATAAGAAAATATCGTTTTGATTTAGCTTTAATTCTACATCCTACAAATCGTGTCCATATCATTTCTTTTCTCGCAGGAATTCCTAAAAGGGTTGGCTATAAAAAGAAATGGGGTTTTTTAAATACCAAGCGGATAGAGGAGAAAAAATACTTAGGAGAAAAACACGAGTTGGATTACAATTTAGACCTTTTAAATTATTTAGGAATCGCTAAATGCGATAGGTCCTTATTTTTCCCCATTAGTAAAGATGCGGATGAAAAAGTTGATTTATTGCTAAAGGAAAATGGTTTAGAAAGTAATAATTTTGTAGTCGTTCATCCCGGAGCAAGTTGCCCTTCCAAAATCTGGCCTGCGGAAAATTTTGCTTCCGTTTCTGATAGAATGATAAAAGATTACGGGATGAAGGTCTTGATTGTTGTAGCTAAAAAAGATGCTTACTTGGCTAACAGAGTAAAAAATTTTATGCAATACAGTCCTACGTTTGTTTTTGTAGATTTTTCCCTTAAGGAACTCGCTTCGCTTTTAAAGAGAGCGAAGTTATTTATTTCCAATGATAGTGGACCGGTGCACATTGCGGTAGCAGTAAAAACGCCGGTAATCAGTATTTTTGGAAGAAAACAGGCGGGTTTAGGTCCAAAACGCTGGGGGCCATTAGGCGAAAAAGATATTGTTTTGCATAAAGATGTGGGTTGTGTTAAATGTCTTGCACATAATTGTAAAATTGGGTTTAAATGTATTAGGTCAATCACTTCCGAGGAAGTTATAGAGGCGGTAAGTAAAATTCTTGATAGCGATTATTCAAATACTAAAAACTCCGCCACAAAAGTTAGTAAACTTGCCCAAAAATGTGGCGAGATTGATGGAGTTGCTTAAGAGAAGCACATCGAGCAAATATAAAAATGAACGGTTCTAAAATCCGAAATTCTAAATTCGAAACTCTAATTTTAAAATTTATAGTAATACTTACTGCTTTTACAATGGCTGGTTGTGGAACACTGGCGAGGTATAAACAGATAGAAACCGTTACCTTAGAAGATAAAGAGGTGGAGATAGAGCTCAAAGAAGCAAAACCCGAATTAAGAATAGGGGAAAAACTTACTTATGAAATTTACTGGATGAAGATGCCCGTTGGTATCGTGGTCACAGAGATAAAAGAGATGGTAGAGCTAAATGGACGTCAGGCTTATCGCCTCGTGGGTAGTGCTCGTTCAAATAAATGGCTCAATTTTCTCTTTAAGGTTGATGATTATATGGAATCTTTTCTGGACAAAGAAACCCTTCTAAGCATAAGACATACGGCGGTAAGAAAGGAAGGGAAATATAGTGCGTATTTAGTTTTAGATTACGATTGGGATAATAAAATTGTGAAATTTCAGAATTTAAAAGACGGAACAAATAAGACTTTTCCTCTTCCCACCGAAGCAGTTGATGAATTCAGTGCTTTTTATTGTTTTCGTCTGAAGGAAATTACTACCGAAAAGCCTCTGGAATTTACAGTAAATCAGGTGGAAAAGAATTGGTTACTTAAGATAGCTATTACCAGCTTTGGCAAGATGAATCTTCCGGGGGTGGGTGTTTTTGATGCTTTTATGGCGGAGCCCGTTCCTCAATTGGGGGAGAAAACTTTTGACAAAGGAAGTGCCTGGGTTTGGTTAAGTAATGACGAAAACAGAATTCCCCTGATGATGAAAGTGCACATGAACATTCCTGTGGTAGGCACGGTGGTAGCGGTTTTGCAAAAGATAGAGTAAAAAGATTGTTTTTTCGCATAATTTATGGTATAAAATTACCTTAAAATGGTGATAGACTTTTGTAAACTAAAGACTTACCCTTTAAGAACGCGCAAAAGCAAGGTAAAGATAGAAAAATTTTCTTCTCTCAATTTTCTTAAAAAAGATTTCTTTTCTTCCCTTCCCGATATTCTTGCCGGAAAAGATTTTAAACAGCTCATATCCGAGATTATTCAGGCAAAACGTAAAGAGAGAGCGATTATTTTTATGCTCGGTGCCCATGTGATAAAATGTGGACTCTCTCCCTTTATCATCGATTTGATGCGCAGAAGAATTATTACTGCTGTTGCCTTAAATGGAGCGGGGATAATCCACGATTTTGAGATTGCCTATCAGGGAGGAACTTCTGAAGATGTGGATGAAGCAATTCAAAATGGTAGTTTCGGTATGGCCAGCGAGACTGCCGATTATCTCAACAGAGCAATAAAAGAAGGCAGAATTAAAAACTATGGTTTGGGAGAAGCCATTGGAAAGATGATTGCGCGGAGGAAATTAAAATATCGAGCATATAGTTTGCTCTATGCAGGAGTAAAATATCAAATTCCAGTTACTGTCCATGTAGCCATCGGTACGGATATCATCCATATGCATCCCTCCTGCAACGGCGCAGATACCGGAGAATTGAGCCTGCGTGATTTCCGGCGGTTCTGTGAGGTGGTGAGCAAATTGGGGAAAGGGGTAGTTATAAATTTTGGTTCGGCGGTGATTTTGCCCGAGGTATTCTTGAAGGCATTGGCGGTAGTAAGGAATCTGGGTTTTGGAGTGAAGAATTTTACTTCTGCGGATTTTGATATGATAAAACATTATCGTGCTTTTACCAACGTCGTAAAAAGACCAACTTTAGAAGGTAAAGGTTTTTCTTTCATCGGGCACCATGAAATTATGCTCCCTTTGTTATATCGGGCAATTATGGAAAGGATGTGTAGAGATGGTTGAGAATAAAAAATTAAGAAAAATTATTTCTTCTTTTAGCAAGGCAAAAGTTCTGGTGGTAGGAGACTTGATGCTTGACGAGTTCATCTGGGGAGAGGTAGAGCGTATTTCTCCCGAAGCACCCGTTCCTGTGGTCTGGGCAAAGAAGAAGACTTATGCTCCCGGAGGCGCAGCCAATGTTGCCTGTAATCTTAGCAGTTTAGGAGCAAGCGTTAATTTGTTGGGAATAGTGGGTAAGGATAATAATGGAGAAATTTTGAAGAAAGAGTTAAAGAAGAGAAACGTAGATATCAAAGGAATCTTTTCCTATTCTCAGAGGCCTACCACTCTGAAAACGAGAATCATTGCCGGACATCAGCAGACAGTAAGGGTTGACTGGGAAGATACCAGTCCTCTTCCTGATTGCTGGCTGGAAGATATTATTGAATATCTTGAAAAGTCTATAGGTCAGTATCAGGCGGTGGTTATTGAGGATTATGGCAAGGGAATTATTACCCCCGCCCTTTTAAATAAACTTAGGAATCTCGTTAAGAAGAATAAAATAGTTGTTACTGTTGACCCGAAAGAAGAACATTTTGACTATTACAAGGGTTTTACCGCCATTACTCCCAACCGTAAAGAGACAGAAAACGCCATCCGCTATTTGAAAATAAAAGGCACAGTTCCCTTAAGGATTAACAGCGACAAATTGATTACTGATGAACAGATTAATCGTGCGGGAGAGGAATTGAGGCGGGGGCTGGACTTGGAAGCACTTCTTGTTACCTTAGGTGAACAAGGGATGTGTCTTTTTGAGAAACATAGAAAACCTTACCGCATCTCTACCGTGGCAAGAGAGGTTTTTGATGTGGCAGGAGCAGGAGATACGGTAATTGCCACTTTTACTTTAGCTATTTCTCAGGGAGCGGGGATGAAAGAAGCAGCGCAGTTAGCCAATTTTGCCGCAGGAATAGTAGTAGAGAAATTGGGTGTAGCAGTTACTAATCAGGAAGAGTTAATCGCCCGTATAGAAGATGAAAGTATTAGGAGTGATTCCCACAAGATATAAATCAACGCGTTTTCCCGGTAAAGCTTTGGCTAAATTAGGGAACAAACCGTTGATACAATGGGTTTATGAAAATGCAAAAAAAGCTAAATTAGATAGAGTTATTATTGCTACCGATGACCAGAGAATCTTTAAAACCGTTCAAGAGTTTGGTGCGGATGTTCTGCTGACTTCTTCCCACCATTGCTCCGGCACAGAGAGGGTTGCTGAGGTAGCCAAAAAAATCAAGGCGGAAATTATCGTAAATATTCAGGGAGATGAACCGTTTCTTAAACATCAGATGATTAGATTTTTAGTGAAGAATTTTATGGAAGATAAAAGTGCAGACATCGGAACTTTAGCCACTTCTATTAAAAACAGAGAGGATTTAGTTAATCCCCATGTGGTGAAGGTTGTTTTTGACAAGAAGGGTTATGCCTTATACTTTTCACGTTTTGCAATTCCTTATTTAAGAGACCAGGATAATCGAGCTTCCTGCCTTATCGAGAGTGGGGCAGTGTGCCAGTATTTTAAACATCTGGGAATTTATGTCTATAAGCGAAAAGCGCTTCTTGATTTTGTCAAGTTTCCTTTGGGGAGGTTAGAAAAGATGGAGTGTCTTGAGCAGTTGCGTGCCTTAGAGAACGGAATGCGCATTAAAATAATTATTACTAAAGATGATACCTTAGGAATCGATACCCCCCAAGACTTAAAAAGGGCAGAGGAATGGTTAAGGAGATTAAATTAGGGAAAATAAAAATCGGGGAGAAAAATCCATTAGTTTTAATTGCTGGACCTTGCGTGATTGAATCTGAGAGGCATGCTTTTTATATGGCTGGTGCTTTAAAAGAGATTACTGAAAGATTGGATTTTCCTTTTATTTTTAAATCCAGTTACGACAAAGCAAATAGGCTCTCTATCAAATCCTATCGAGGTCCAGGATTAAAAAAAGGTTTAAAGATTTTAGCAAAGATAAAAGAAAAATTTGCTTTACCTATACTTTCTGATATTCATTGTCGTAATGAGATAAAAGAGGCAAAAAGTGTTTTAGATATCATTCAAATCCCCGCATTTTTAATAAGGCAGACCGATTTGGTAGTGGAAGCGGGAAAAACTGGCAAGGTGGTTAATTTAAAAAAGTCGCAATTTCTTGCTCCTTGGGATATGAAGCACATCATTGAGAAAGTAGAAACAACGGGGAACAAAAAAATTTTACTTACGGAAAGGGGAACCGCTTTTGGATATAATAATCTGGTAACCGACTTGCGGTCTTTAGCCATTTTAAGAGGATTTGGCTATCCGGTGATTTTTGATGCGACACATTCAGTACAAATTCCTGGTGGAAGAGGAGCTTCTTCTGGAGGTAATAGGGAATTTGTCCCCGGGCTTACCCGGGCAGCTGTCGCTTTTGGTTGCGATGGCATTTTTTTAGAAGTGCATGATGATCCTCATAAAGCCCTTTCTGACGGTCCGAACATGCTTGATTTAAAAGCATTAGAAAAATTACTTAAAGAAGTAAAACCAATCAGCCAAATATGGAAGAAAGAAGAACTAATCCTTTAAAGAGTGCCAAAGATGTTTTCCAGATAGAGGCGAAAGCAATCCTCGATTTGTCAAAGCGCTTGGGTAGAAATTTCTTGAAAGCGGTAGAACTCGTTTCTAATTGTAAAGGCAGGGTTGTGCTTACGGGAATGGGTAAAGCCGGAATAATCGCCCAGAAAATTTCTGCCACCTTATCTTCTTTAGGCACGCCCAGCCTTTGGCTCCATCCTGCCGAGGCGTTACATGGAGATTTAGGCCGAGTAACTCAGGCAGATATTGTGATTGCCCTTTCCACCAGCGGAGAGACCGAAGAGTTGACTAAACTCCTTCCGTTAATCAAAAAAATTGGGGCAAAATTGATTGCTTTTACGGGAAATCTCCAATCTAACTTAGCGCGTTATGCCGATGTGGTTTTGGATGTTTCGGTGGAGAAAGAAGCCTGTCCCTTAGGGCTTGCTCCTACCGCTTCCACCACCGCCATTCTTGCGTTAGGTGATGCCTTGGCCATTGCGGTTTTGAAAAAAAAAGGTTTCAAGAAAGAAAATTTTGCCTTACTCCATCCCGGCGGAACCCTGGGGAAGAGGTTGTTATTAAAGGTAGAAGACATTATGCGCAAAGGAGAGGCAAATCCGGTAGTGAGCGAAGATACACGCATAAAAGATGTGCTTTTAGCCATCACCCGCGCCCGTGCCGGCTCTGCCACGGTTATTGGTAAGAACAAAAAACTTCTGGGGATTTTTACCGATGGGGACCTGCGCCGCCATATAGAAACTGACCCGAAACTTTTAGAGCGAAAAGTAAAAGAGATTATGACCAGATCTCCAAAGACGATTAATAAGGGAAGTCTGGCTGAAGAGGCATTAAAGATTTTGCGCGAATACAAAATTGATGAAATTCCCGTAGTTGATGAGAAAAATAGGCCAGTTGGACTTATAGATGTGCAGGACCTCTTGAAAGCAGGAATAGTGTAAGGTTAGTTAAAGGGTTAAGTAGTTAAGTTAAGAGAAAGATAGTTTTTCTCATTGTAGAAAGCTTATAAGATTTTCTGGATTTCGTTTTTTAGTTTACGGATTACGGTTTACGGATTACGAATTTAGAGTTTTGGATTTTGAGTTCAGAGTTTGAATAACTATGGATATTTTTGAGCGGGCAAAAAAAATTAAGTTACTCATTATGGATGTGGATGGAGTTTTGACTGATGGGAAATTCTATTATGGGAATTATGGAGATGAACTGAAAGCGTTTAACATCCATGATGGATTTGGCTTAACTCTCCTTACGCGGGCAGGGATAAAGACGGTGATTATTACTGCCGGGAATTCCAAAATAGTTACCCGTCGCGCAAAGCATTTGCGCATTACCAAAATATATCAGAAAGCCTATAAGAAAATAAATACCTATACAAGAGTGTTAAAGAAATTCCGCATAAAAGATGAAGAGGTCTGTTACATTGGCGATGATTTGATTGACATTCCCATTCTAAAACGCGTAGGACTTGCGGTCTGTGTGCCTAATGCCCGTGAGGAATTAAAGTCTTTTGTGCACTATGTAACGGTAAATAAAGGTGGAGAAGGAGCAGTAAGGGAGGTAATTGAGATTATTCTTAAGGCGCAGGATAAATGGGACCTGGTAACGAAACGCTACTTCTAAAAATGAGAAAAATCGGCTTTGATAATGAAAAATACCTCTTTGAACAGAAGAAAGCAATCTTAGAGCGCATTGAGAAATTTTCCGGAAAACTCTATCTTGAGTTTGGAGGAAAACTCTTCTACGATTACCACGCCGCAAGAGTTCTTCCCGGTTACGACCCCAACATAAAAATAAAACTGCTTAAGAGCCTAAAAGATAAAATTGATATTATTCTTTGCATCTATGCTGGAGACATCGAAAAAGGAAGAATTAGAGGAGACTTTGGGATTACTTACGATGTTGATGCCCTGAAATTGATTGATGACTTAAGGGAGAATGATTTAGAGATTGTAGGTGTTGTGATTACCCGTTTTGATAATCAACCTCAGACATTGAGATTTAAGAATCGCTTGGAGCATCACAAGATAAAGGTCTATTTACATTCAGCCACCAAAGGATACCCTACCGATATAGACACAATTGTAAGTGAAGAGGGATACGGAAGAAATTCCTATATTGAGACCTATAATCGCATTGTGGTGGTAACCGGACCCGGTCCGGGGAGTGGCAAACTTGCTACCTGTTTATCCCAGCTTTATCATGATTATAAACGGGGAATAAAATCTGGCTATGCCAAATTTGAGACCTTTCCTATCTGGAATATTTCTCTGAAACATCCCGTAAACATGGCTTATGAAGCCGCCACTGCTGATATTGGTGATTTTAATCTTATTGACCCCTTTCATTTATCTAAATACAATCAGACCGCTGTAAACTACAATCGCGATGTGGAGATTTTCCCGGTATTAAAAAGAATTATGGAAAAGATTATGGGTTCGGAAATGATTTATCATTCCCCAACCGACATGGGTGTAAATCGGGCGGGTTTTGCCATCGTTGATGATTTGTTAGTAAGCTCAGCGGCAAAACAGGAAATTATCAGGAGATATTTCCGCTATCGCTATGAGAATCTTTTAGGGTTAGAAAAGAAGGAAGTGGTGGAGAGGGTGGAGTTATTGATGGAAGAATTGGGATGTTTTCCTGAAGATAGAAAGGTAGTAATTCCTGCTCGGGAATTTGCAGAAAAAGCCCAGGAGAAATTGAAAGATTTATCAATTATCGGCTGTGGCGCTGCTTTGGAACTTCCTGACGGCAAGATTGTTATGGGAAAAAATTCCCTATTGATGAGTGCTTCCTCAAGTTTAATCCTTAATGCCATAAAGGTTCTGGCGGGTATTCCCGACAAGATTCATCTTCTTTCTCCCAAGATAATTGAAGAGATTAGTGCCTTGAAGAAAAATATTCTCCACATGAAGCGTGAGATTCTTGATTTAGATGAAACCTTAATTGCGTTGAGCATGTCTTCTGCTACCAATCCTACTGCAGAACTTGCCATGGAGAAGTTGAAAGATTTAGCAGGTTGTGAAGCCCATCTTACTTATGCTCCTCCTCCGGGAGATGAAGTGGGTTTGCGGAGGTTAAGGATTAATGTTACTACCGATGGCAATTTCCCCTACCGCGATTTATTCATAACCTGAAAAACCGAAACAACCTGACCTGCTAACCGTACCCACCTCGTAGGTGGTCCCCATGACCACCTACGAGGTGGGCTGGGTTGGGTGGTTGTGTAACCGACAAATATGGAATTTGAAAGGGTATTGAGAAAAATTTTGAAAGAATTTAGGAAGGGGAATATTCATTATGCCTTAATCGGAGGCTTTGCTTTAGGAGCTTTAGGAATCCCCCGTGCCACCTTCGACCTTGATTTTCTGGTTGAAGCTGAAGAACTGGAAGCGTTAGATAAGATTCTTAGAAAGTTGGGATATCATCTCTATTTTAGGACTGAGAATGTTTCTCATTTCCGTGCCCATAATCCTCAATGGGGAAGTTTAGATTTCATTCATGCTTTCCGGAAAATTTCCTTAAGGATGCTTGAGCGTGCAAAGGAAAGAAAAATTTTTAACGGTAAGGAGTCAATAAGAATATTACTGCCCGAAGATATCATCGGACTTAAGGTGCAAGCAATCGCCAATGACCCCTTGCGCAGGATAAAAGAATTAGCGGATATAGAGGCGTTGGTAGACTTATATAGAGAGCGTTTAGATTGGCAGAATTTAAAAGAATATTTTTCCCTCTTTGAGATGGAAGAGGAATTTAGAAGATTAAAGACGAGGATTAAAGATGTTAAGTGAAGCAGAGAAAAAAGAACTCTTGTCTTTGGCAAAAGCAAAGCACCTTCAGGAAGAGTTTAGAAAAATGGCAAAAAAGAACTTCCCCTCCCGAGGAAAGAATATAGACTTAGATTGCTATATTAAATTTTTGGATTCCTTTAACCGCATTTTTAATTTTAATACCACTTCCCAAAAGTCAAGAAGCTTTTCCCGTTTTAAAAATTGTAAGAAATTTATTCTCTGACCACTAACCCCTTTACCCACCTCGTAGGTGGCCATCGGGGCCACCTACGAGGTGGACTGGGTTGGGTGGTGGGTGATAGGTAGTGACGTTTCTTGATAGGGGGTAAAGGAAAGGGAGAGAAGAAGGGGATAAAGGCAAAAGCGGATTATCAGAGTTTATAAAATAGAGAAATAATTAGTTAAGATAATTTTTATACTTGACGAAAGAAGAGTTGTGGGATATAGATAGTATAGAATTAGTTAAATAGTTAAATGATTAAAAAGGAGGAAAGAGATGAGAAAAAGTCATCAAATTCTCGGCTTATTGGGTTTTGCTGTTTTTTTTCTTTAATTTTGCACTTTCCTGCGAAGGCTTTGTTTATCTTTATAGCCAGCCAAATAAGTATGTGATGGAACAAACCTATTCGGAATTTGATTTTCCTATTCTTTTAACTCCTGCCGAGTTAATCAAGGAATTGCAAAGTATTCCCCATTGGTAAAGGGCGCATTTATGAGACAAGATTTACCTTAGAAGATTTAGAAATAGATGATGAACTTCCTCAGGATACGATTTGTAACAGTTAGGAGCATTAATAATGAAACAAATGGGCTTAGAGAGTTTGGTAAAGGTTGATTCTGAGAGTAAAGAGGTAAGTTTTGAAGTTGAGTTTGTAAAAATAGTAAGTGAAGTCTTAGAATATCGCGACGGAGGAGGGATAAGCGTAGAGCATAAGGAGTTAAGAGATTTGGCTTTAGGGAAAGAGATTGTTATATAATAGATATATAATTAAAGATTGAGTTAGAAGATGGTTTTGTGGGCTATGATTGGGCTGTAGGAGGCTTATTATTGAGACAACTTAACCATAACTTATACTACCCCTGACAGCATTCCCTATACCGAAGAAAAAGAGTTATTCATTCATCAGGCAGAAAGTAAAGTTAAGCCCGGGACCTATGTGATGGGAGTAATCTATACTGTAAGACTCTATAAAGACTCTATAAACCCGATGGAACTTTGGTAAAGGTAGAGCAGTGGTTTTTGCCCAAGGTGACCCTCGGCATGTTTTTTTATCAGAAAAAAGATTTATAACCTTCTTTCTTAGATGGGAATGAACCTTCTTTAATCTCCTTTTTCTCGGCAATTGTAAACTCTTATCTCACTTCTGTAAACAAAAGTTACCCCCAGAGAGTTCTTGCCTTCAAGCATAAGTTATTCAATTTCAAGAGCTAAGGTTATTCTTCCCTCAGAAGGGAACAAAAATTGACACTAAAATAAGGAAGAGAGAGAACTTGTTTAGAGAAGGCTATTGTTCCTAAGTCTTTGTTTAGCAGATACTTGAGAAAATATCTCTTTCTTTCCTCTAAACAGGCATAATTTTTGCTTTATATTGCTAAAATAAAAGGATGCAAAATTAGTATAACTTGACAAAAATTGTATGTTATGTTATAATTATAGTGGGAAGAAAAGTATAATAAAATAATTTTAAAAGTTATTAGATTTTTGAAAAGGTGAAGGGAGAGAAAAATAAGAAAATGTTTGGGAGAAAAAGGGTTCTTTTAAAGATTTGGATAATCGGGGGATTATTTTTACTAGCAAGGATACCTTCCGGTTATGGAGTTATAGATCTATGGGGTGGAGGTGAGTATTCGCTTCCTATTAGCGATGCTGAATTAACTCCTCCTCCATTAACAATGCCTAAATGTGATCCTGATAGTCTCATCGTGACAACAGGATTCACGGCGTTATTGGAACAATTTACATTTACGCCTAATGCGACGTTACTAAACGAAATTTATCATTTTGCTGAACGCCAGCTTACTCAGTTTTCTTCAGAGGAGAGAGAGCCTTTATTAAGAGATATGGCAGATACTTTTCAGATGGTTATTGACAATCCAGGAATAGACGAGGGATTAAAAATGGAAATAGCCCGAAGAGCTTTAGTGAGTATGGAAAGGGGATATTTTGTGGACAGAAATTTAGAGGTTCTGGATGCGTGGATGCGCTGGAATGCCAAGCAGAAAAGTAGTAATGGTTTAATTGGTCGAATTTATGATATGATTAATTACGGTAGGCAGCTTTATAGCTCTATTTTTAGATCGGCGGTAGATAATCTTTACTCTGGGAATGGTTACGATAGGCTTCTAAGATGGAGTGTAGAGCTTGCCCTTGCGGCAAGAACAGGAAATATTTCAGGATTGGCAGGAACGGTTAGGGATGTTTTAGGTTATGTAAAAAATAATCTTGGTTATTCCCACTGTTTAGAAGAATTGATTTATCTTGCATATATAGGAACGAGCATATTGCGCGAACATAAAGATGATGTTATTCAAGGATATCTTTCGGAGATAGCAAAGATAGCTGATGACATTTTGGGGACAGACGTCGAAGCATTAAACCAGCAAAGAGCAGATTTATCCACAGAGACAGGAACCTATCCTTGTCTTTTTGGAGGATTTACAAGAGTTGAGCAAGAAATGTTGCGGGGAATAGTAGAAATAGGAGGGCAATTACCACAAAGTGGGGGAGTTGTTTCTGGTGGTTCTTCTGCCGAATTATCTAAGGGGGAAGGTAAATTAGTAATAGGCCAAATTGGCGGAGAAACGGGTCAAACTGGCGGAGGAGCGGACCAAGTTGACGAAGTAACGGGTCAACCTGGCGGAGGAACGGACCAAGTTGGCGAAGTAACGGACCCAACTGGCGGAGGAACGGGTCAATCTGGCGAAGGAACGGACCAAGTTGGCGAAGGAACGGGTCAAGATGGCAAAGTAACGAACCCAGCTGGCGGAGGAACGGGTCAAGATGGCAAAGTAACGAACCCGGCTGGCGGAGGAACGAACCCGGCTGGCGGAGGAACGAACCCGGCTGGCGGAGGAACGAACCCGGCTGGCGGAGGAACGGACCAAACTGGCGGAGGAACGAACCCGGCTGGCGAAGTAAAGGACCCAGCTGGCGAAGGAACGGATAAAGCCGGGGGAAATGATCAAAAGGTTCAAGATAGTGGTAGGAAAGAGGGAATCGATGATGCTTCTCTTGTTCTTTCTCCAGAGGTTTTAAAATTTATAACTTCTGTTTCTTCAATTACATATCTCGGGTATGGCAGTACGCTAATACAAGACAATGCAGTTGCTCAAGGAGTTTGGGAGAACATACTAAAAGGGTTAGGGAGAAAGGATGCAGGAATGCTTGTGGATTTATTTATTGAGGCTATGCAAGGAGGAAAGGTTGATCCAGAACATTTAAAATTTGTTGCAGAGCAAATTAATGCTGATGTTCAGGTAATTGAAGATGGTTCAGGGCAGATTATTTTTATAGGATTTGAGGGAATTGATGAAGAAACTCAGCAACAAATTATTGAGAGTTTTAGAAATATGGGTGTTGGAGGGCTAAGAATTGTAATTAAAATGGCAGGAGTTTTGGCTTTTATTTCTTCTAAGGGGGTTATCTTTATAAATTTGGGTATCGATAAAGAACTCAGTCTGGAAGAGATTTTGAAATTGCTGGCGCAACTTATTCTTTTAAATTCTAAAGCGCTTAAGATCATTCCTTTTAAGAATCTTCCTCCGGAAAGGGAATATATCTATTACCTGCAGTATGCTTTGTTAATCTTACTTTTACTGCTGGGATTAAGAATGGCTACGAAAAACATAAATTGGAAGTTACTCTATCAAGGAGTTCCGCATAAAGAAAGGAACCTCAAGATTTTGATCAAAGCAAAGACCGTAGATAAGACAAGAATATATTCTCTCCCGCGCTCAGATAGAGTTAGAACCTCTTCCTCAGGGCGAGATTCCTTGAGGACAATCATTGGTTTAGGAAAGGATGGCTTACAGATAAAAGAGTTAGAACAGGAATTGGATAAGAATTTAGGGAGAATGAAATACTGGGCAAATTACCTGAGCGACTTACAGCAGAAAAAATAACTTGCCGAATTAAGAATAAAGATTAAACAACAAATATCAAAATTTATCAAAACTTAAATAACTAATCTAAAAAATAATCAGTTATAAAAAACTTTGCCATTTCGTAGGTGGCTAAAAAAGAGAGAGGGGGGAAGAAAGCCCTTTTTATATAAAGCTCATTCCCATTTCTGAAAATTACGCTCACAATTCATTCTCTTAATCACATTCCCCTTGACACTTAATCACACATATGCTATTTTATTTATGAAGAATCAAAAAAATTTATTTTGAAAAAATGATGAAAATATTTAAGTTTTTAATAATTTTTGTTCTATTTTTTGCGTCTTTTTCTTGGGCGATGCTTATGGAAACGGAGAGTTTCTCTTATAGAAAAGAATCCGAAAGAGTAATTGTGGGTTTTAAAGAAGAAACTACCGAAGCAGAGATACTTAAGTTTCTTGAAAAATACCACTGCCAGTTGATGGGGCCTATAAGTGAATTTCGTGTCTACGGAATAATCCTTCCTCAAGGGCTGACCTATCAAGAT